>CAYGBH010000065.1:0-13745 GCA_964348055.1 uncultured Pirellulales bacterium | reverse complement strand
CCTCCCCAACGCCTTAATTTGAGCACGACTTACTACTGGCGGGTCGATGAGGTCAATGGCCCACCGGACCATACGGTATTCGAAGGCAGAGTCTGGAGTTTTACGACCGAGCTATTTGCTTATCCCGTCGAGAACATAACTGCTACAGCTTCCAGCAGTGGAATAGCTCAAGGGCCTGAAAATACAGTGAACGGCTCGGGACTGGATGACAGTGGTTTGTTGCACGGCAAACTGGGCGACGATAACATGTGGCTGAGCAGCCTGACCGGGGTCCAGCCGACCTGGGTCCAATATGAGCTCGACAAGGTCTATAAACTGCAGGAGATGTGGGTATGGAACTTTAACGAAAGTTGGGAGCCAATGATCGGTGTAGGGTTAAAAGATGTTACGATTGAGTATTCGGTCAACGGCACCGACTATACGAGCCTGGGAACAACTCATGAGTTTGCCCAGGCGCCCGGTACAACCGACTATGCACACAATACCATTGTTGATTTTAGTGGCGTGCCGGCAAAGTATGTCAGGCTCACGCCTAACAGCAACTTCGGAGGCATCATAAACCAATATGGCCTCAGTGAGGTTCGTTTCTTCCACGAACCCATCCATGCAAGAGAGCCCAACCCAGCCGATGGTGCAACAGATGTCTCCATTGGTACCATAGATGTGCCCGTTGATGTGACCCTTAGCTTCTATGCAGGAAGAGAGGCAGCTCAGCACGATGTGTACTTTAGCACCGACGAGCAGGCTGTGATAGACGGTACTGCTCCTGTTACCACCGTGAGCGAGCTCAGCTATGGTCCCTTGTCGCTGGGTTTAGGCGAGACTTACTACTGGCGGGTCGATGAAGTCAATGAAGCCGAGACCCCTGCAACTTGGCAGGGCGATCTCTGGGACTTTACGACGCAGGAATATTTTACCGTGGACGATTTTGAGAGCTACAATGAACTTGACCCCACTGAACCCGAGAGCAATAGTATATTCCTGACGTGGATAGACGGATACGAGCAGCCGACAAACGGGGCTATTGTTGGTTATGCTGATTCTCCTTTTGCCGAGCGAGGTATCGTTCACAGTGGCAAACAGGTGATGCCATATTATTATGACAACGCTGGTACGGCAAATTATTCAGAAGCCGAACGTACGTTTAGTCCCGGGCAGGATTGGACCAGAAAAGGCGTTGGCATACTATCGCTGTGGTTCAGGGGCTATCCGGCGTATTTGGGCAGCTTCGTGGAGGCGCCAGCAGGCACCTATACGATGACCGCCTCGGGCACCGACATCTGGGACAGCGCTGATGAGTTCCACTTCGCCTACAAGGAGCTCTCCGGCTCCGGGGCGATTATAGCCAAAGTCGAGAGCGTGGAGAACACGGACCCGTGGGCCAAGGCCGGCGTGATGATTCGTGATACGCTTGAGCCGGACTCAATAAACACTGCGGTGCTCATTACTCCTGAAAACGGCGTCAGGTTCCAGTATCGCAAGACCGCCGGCGGTGTGACAGATAGGTCTTTCAAAGAAGGCATTACCGCACCTCAGTGGGTCAGATTAGAGCGCACAACAGGTGGACTTGTCAGGGCGTTTTATTCGGCGGACGGCACCGCATGGACGATGATGAATATGACGGTAGTGAGCATGAATATGCCCGTGTACATAGGCTTAGCGGTGACCAGCCATAACGTTGATGCGATGTGTGAGGCTAAATTCTCCAACGTCAGCTTACCCGATACCGGTGTTGGTCCGCAATGGACCGACCAAGGCATCGGGATGCCCAGTCAAGCGAATGAGGCTGAGTCGATGTATGTAACGGTGGGAGATGGTAGCGGCACGGCAGCGACGGTGTACCACGACGACCCCAATGCAACTCTGTTGGACATCTGGACGGAATGGAATATCGACCTGAAAGAGTTCGGTGATGCCGGCGTTGTACTGACCGATGTCAGCAAGCTCTCTATTGGCCTCGGCGATAAGAGTAATCCGCAGCCTGGTGGTTCGGGTCTGATGTACTTTGACGATATTCGGCTGTACCCGCCGGCTCCGTGAAAACAAGCCAACCAAGTGGCAATTGGTCGCGTGGCTGATATAGCAGATTTGTTTCAGTTCGGGGCTTATACCGATTGATTCGTTATCGGACGGCAGGTTGCCTTGCAGCTTACTGCTATGGGCATCCCCTGGCTGCAAATAATTGACTTTGATCTTGTTGAGCCAAGCAACCTGGCAAGCCAGGGATATCTGGAAGATGATTTGGGCAAATTCAAAGTTGATGCGACAGCAGATTTGTGCCGGAAAATTAACAGTGGCCTTGAGATTCATGCTGTATCAGAGCGTTTCCGCAGAAGCATGGAAGTTGGCAATATCATATTTTGCTGTGTTGATACAATTGACGCGCGCCGGTTAATATGGCAGGCTGTTAAAAACAAGGTCAATTGCTTTTTGGATGCTCGAATGAGTGCCGAGGTGCTGCGTGTACTGACAGCCTGTGATTTTGAATCAAGGAAACGCTATGGCCGTCCCAAGCTCGATTTGAAACATCGCCAGGACCCGAAAGATGTCCGCAGGGCCAAGAAACAGAAAAAAGCCGCTTTAAAAAAACGAAAGCCAGCGCCGGTCGTTGACTCCAAAATGACTCCATTGTACTTCACGAGTATGCCCTTCATCACTACAATCACCTTGATTTTTCAGCGTATATCCTCGCTTTCAATAGAAACGACGGTGTAACTTGGTTTTGTAAACCAGTACTTGGCAGTTGTTCTTCATATAGATTTCAGCAATGGAACGAGGTGATTGAGAGCTTTGCCAAACTCTCAACTCTCTCGAGGAAAGCCGACACCAGCGGTATAAGATTCTTGTGTCGGGGTTGGCGTGGCCGACAATGGATAAGTCTTTATTATGTAAAGAGTTATAGAAATCCATGCCTCTTGTCGACCGACAACTCCGACATTCATTAAGGGGTGTTGCAGATGGTACAGCAGTATCTCCAGTTCCCCATATGGTGCCCCCGCTATGAAGACCTAGAGATAACTTCTTTACAGCAAGAAGTTATCTCTTTTTTTGTGTCCAAAATTAACCCGCTATGAACATGCAGCCACTCGTTACGAACCTGCGACTTTTTGAACGGTTGAAAGTACAATTATATGTACAGCTAGAAGGGGCTATAAGGCCTCAGCATAGCCGGGATTGAGTTTCAGAATCTCATCGTAGACTACAATGGCATCTCTATGGCGCTCTTGCTCCTGCAAGAATATTGCCTGCGCAAACAGAGGAGCGATGTCCTCTGGCCTGACTTGACTACTTTTTATGGAAAATACGCAACAAAAAAGACGGGCTGGAGATTCAGCCCTTTCATTATTAGTTTAGCCATGCATTGATCGGGTGTTGTCCGGTCAATTGTTTCTTTTACCTATTGCGTCTTGTCCTTCTGCTAGGTCCGTAGAGCGTATCTATCAAATCTACAACATTGCTGCCCCTACTATATCCATAAGGGCGTCCTCCTCCGTAACCACCACCGTATTGTCCCGTATAACCAGCCCTTCCATAGCCTATGCCTCCATAGGGTCTCATACCTCCATAAGGCATCATGCCTCCATAGCCCATACCAGGCATCATACCCCCAAAACCTATAAAAGGAAAAAAATAATTGGCAGGCCTACCTACTAAATCAGTAACATCGTAAACACGAGCTCTCCTTTTAGTAGGCAGAGAATCCTTCGTTGCAATAATAATTACTCCATTGTCAACAACATAACCTAAGCTCTTCGGATCGGCCGAGACCGACATCAACATTAGTTCCAAATTCTTGCCTAACGAGACTCCTGATATAGCTTCTAAACCAATAGGAGTATGTTTATCAACATCTGAATTTTCTTCTAAATCTCTCCAAAAAACTATTATATTTAATGGAGGCTTAGTTGAATTACGTAAGATATCAATCGCTTCGGCAAACGGCGTCTCAGACGTCAGAGCAGAAAGATCAATGGTCTTTCTTGATTGTTTAGCTGGCTCGGTTTTGGTGGAAGACCTTATTCTGCCTGACGCGTATGTCTCTCCAGCCAAGGGAAGGACAGTAACTAAGCTCAAGAGTATTCTTCCAACAAGTGTTATTAATCGTTCTTTCTTCATTATCTCTCGGACAACTTTGGCAAATTAACATTCCATATGCTTTTCGTCAAGCATTATACCATCAGGCACAGGCTCCTGCAATTATGACGGAACCGGATTTAGATTGAGCGAGCGGCCGAAAGCAATTTAAGTGTGAGAAGAATGAGCATGGCCATTGAATCCTCTATGAAGCCAAATTTTGACTTTTTTATAAGTCACTGAACATGCGGGGCTTATGAATGGGATATTTTTGCAGAATTAGTAGATAACGGGTTTTCGGGTTGTACATCGGTTGTACCAGCGTAAAGACCCTCCATTGGGTCGAGAGCATCCGCGGCTCCGGCGATAGCAACTAAAAGCGGCGTAATATCACAGCAGTGGCGCCTTGTGTGTTGTTTATTGAACCGGTGCGAGTCGGCGCCTTAGCCTCTGGACTGTGCATCAAGGGCGGAGTAAAATGTGACAGAGCATAAAACGAAAGGGAAGAAATGACTGACTTCGTTAAAGCGCGGGCTTTACTATACCAATTCAAAGGCAATTCGTATCTGTTTGGACCGGGGATTCTTTCAAATGTGGGAACGGTGGCTGCTGCTGTTGCAAAAAGCGCTGCTCTGATACGCGAGACGTTTGACGGCAGTGATGACTTTGTACGGGTAATAGGCAAATCACTGTCGCAATCAGGCGTGAACCTTGTTGCAGAAATCAAAGGTGCCAGGCCCAACTGCCCGCGGGAGGATCTGTTTCGCATAACCGACGAGCTAAGAGCCGCTGAACCGGCCGTGATTATCAGTTTTGGCGGCGGCAGCACGATTGACGCTGCCAAAGCCTCCGAGGTACTCCGCACGCTGGGCGGAGAAATTGACGACTATTTCGGCACCGCCCTGGTCACGAAAGCTCTACAAAAAAGCGACAAATGCTTAACGCCACACGTTGCCATACAGACTGCAGCGAGCTCTGCTGCCCATCTGACGAAGTACTCGAATATCACGAAGATTTCAACGGGCCAAAAGAAATTAATCGTGGATGAGGCGATTGTTCCGGCCTATCCAGTCTTCGACTATGAAGTGACCTACGGCGCACCTGAGGAGCTGACAGCCGATGGGGCGATGGATGGAATTGCCCATTGCCTTGAGGTTCTGTACAGTGCAGCAGGAAAACCTGTTTACAGCAAAATCGAAGAGGTGGCTGGGACTGGTATCGCTCTGGTGGTGAAATACCTGTCTTGTGCCATCGAGAATCCGCAGGATAAAAAAGCCAGAGAAGCACTGTGCTTAGCGACGGATCTGGGTGGATATTCCATTATGATAGGCGGCACAAACGGTGGGCACCTGACGAGTTTCTCCCTTGTGGATATTCTAAGCCACGGTCGGGCTTGCGCAATTATGAATCCGTATTACACGGTGTTCTTCGCCCCGGCCATTGAAGAGCCGCTGCTGCTTATCGGCAAAATCTACAAGGATGCGGGGCTGACAAAGGCGGATGTTGAAAAGCTAAGGGGTAGAGAATTAGGCATTGCCGTCGCCGAGGCAATGTTCGAATTGGCCGGAAGAACCGGCTTGCCCACCTGCCTTGAGCATGTCGAAGGATTCAGCCGGGAGCATATCGACCGTGCGTTGACGGCCGCCAAAAGTCCGCAACTTAAAATGAAATTACAGAATATGCCCGTACCTCTTACATCTCAGATGGTGGACGAGTATATGGGGCCGGTGCTGGAGGCGGCAACGAATGGAAATCTTAGCCTTATCAAGAATGTGTAGATAGGCGCGTGAAGCTATGAAGATTAAGCTGGCGTATGGTCGGAAAGGTTTGGATATAAAGCTGTCGGACGACTTGAATGTGAAGGTCGTCGAGCCCGTATACGTAGAGGGACTTGAAAATCAAGCTCAGGCGGTGCGCGATGCTCTGTGCCGGCCTATAGCATCAGAGCCGCTGAGAGAGCTCGTCAAATCATCCGACCAGGTTGGCATCGTGATCAATGATATCACACGCGCCACCCCCTACCACATTATTTTGCCGGTTCTACTGGGGCAGCTCGCTCACGTTCCTGATAATCAGATAATACTGTTCAATGCAACCGGAACACACAGGTCCAACACCGAAACCGAGCTGGAGGGGATGCTGGGCAGCGAAATCGTACGCAAATATCGGATTATACAAAACAACTGCCATGACCGGGATTCTCACATGTTGGTGGGTACCACCAAAGATGCAAATGATATCTGGATACACAAGGACTACGTAAAATGCGATGTACGAATTCTAACCGGTTTCATAGAACCCCATTTTTTCGCCGGTTTCTCAGGCGGAGGCAAAGCCGTTATGCCGGGACTGGCCCTCCTGGAGACGGTGCTCAGAAATCACAGTGCAAAGAATGTGGACAATCCAATGGCAAGATGGGGTGTAACAGACGGCAATCCGGTGGCTGAGGAGATTCGCCAAGCAGCGTCTATGACGCACCCGAGCTTCCTGCTAAATGTAACACTCAACAAAGACAAGCAAATCACGGGAGTATTTGCGGGAGATTTTGAAAAGGCATACATCCACGGCTGTAGGTTTGTGAAAAATAATGCAATGGTCCCGGTAAAGGAGCTGTTTGATATCGTAATCGGCAGCAACTCAGGTTATCCTCTGGATCTAAATCTATATCAGTCTGTCAAGGGAATGAGTGCCGCTTCCCAGGTGGTCAAGGACGGAGGCAGTATAATAATCGGCGCAGACTGCTGGGATGGCATACCGGCTCATGGCGAGTACGGCAAGTTGTTGCTTGAAGCCGACAATATCGAATCTCTGCTGGAAACCGTCCGCTCGCCGGGTTTCTCGAGGCAGGATATATGGCAGGCTCAGATCCAGGCCTTAATCTGCCAGAAAGCAGATGTCTATTTCTACAGCGAAAACTTGACCGATGGGCAGATTAGAGGTGCCTTGCTCAAGCCCTGTCGCAGCATAGAAGCTACTGTAAATGAATTACTTAATAAGTATGGCCGCGGCGCTTCTATTTGTGTCCTGCCCGAAGGACCGCTAACAATTCCTTATGTTCATGGGGCCGGTCATTAGATAGGATTGCCTCAGACTTATGCTGGACAGTGGCTTTCAAGAAAACGGGGTAGGGCAAACTAAACGACTTTAGAATAATAACAAGAAAATCATGTGGCTAAAGAGGTTGTTGAGGTTAGAATTGGTGTCGAAGATTGCTCTTTACTTTCTTGC
Source organism: uncultured Pirellulales bacterium (assembly GCA_964348055.1). Lineage (GTDB taxonomy): Bacteria > Planctomycetota > Phycisphaerae > Sedimentisphaerales > Anaerobacaceae > JAUXAL01. The sequence continues at coordinate 6,443 of CAYGBH010000065.1, read as the reverse complement.
TATTTGTATCGTATGCAGTATACTTGTACATTAAGATATAGAATGACCTTGTTTTTGTTATCCTTACCATCAAGTGAAAAGGAGGAATCATCATGAAGATGCGTATATTTTTGGTGCCGGTTTTAGCGGTGGTGGCTGGCTTCGGTTCATGGGTATTTGCCCAGCAGGGCGGTGATATTCGTGAACTCAAACTTCGTGATTGGGAACCTCGCTCCATGCTGAAGACAAAGCAGAGCGTGGTCGAAAAACCAGCGTACGCGGTGATCGACGTTCACAATCACCTTGGGGGGGGCAAGGACGACCTCACGCCCGACCGCATCAAACACTATCTTGACGAAATGGATGCGGCCGGTGTCCGCACGGTCGTCAATCTCGACGGTGGATGGGGCCGAGGGCTGAAGCAGACGTTAGCGGTGCTGGACGAGGCCTATCCAGGCCGGTTCCTGACGTTTGCACGGCTGGATTTCGGCGGCATCGACGACAACAGCTGGGGCCAGCGCCAGGCGAGGCAACTTGAAGAGAGCTTCCAGGCCGGTGCGAAGGGGCTAAAAATCTCCAAGAGACTCGGTCTGGGCTACCGCTACCAAAACGGCAGGCTTGTGCCGGTCGACGACCCCAAGCTGGACCCTGTCTGGGAAATGTGCGCCAGGTATAATCGGCCAGTGGTGATTCACGTCGCCGACCCAGCCGCATTCTTCACGCCGCTGGATCGTTTCAACGAACGCTGGCATGAGCTGAACGCGCATCCGGACTGGCTGTTCCACGGCGACCGGTTCCCCTCCCGCAACGAAATCCTTATGCAGCGCAATCGCGTCATCGCCAGGCATCCGAAAACCATGTTCATCTGCGCCCACTTCGCCAACAATCCCGAGGATCTTACCGCCGTCGGAACATGGCTGGACATCTATCCCAACATGTACGTCGACGTCGACGCACGGATCTCGGAACTGGGCCGGCAGCCCTATACGGCGCGGAAGTTCTTCTTGAAGTATCAAGACCGCATCATGTTTGGCACCGATACCGAGCCTGACCGTGACGCCTATCGGATGTACTACCGTTTTCTGGAAACCGACGACGAGTATTTCGATTGCGCAGGAGGGCACCACCGGCAAGGTTTCTGGATGATCTATGGGGTGTTCCTGCCGAAAGACGTGCTGGAGAAGATATATCACAAGAACGCCGAGCGACTATTCTTTGGCCGGCAGGTCGTCTCGCGAGAACGGGCTGCCAAGTTGCTGCGGATTCGGCAGACGGAAGATTTCGTCATCAGCGGCAGGGGCGATGCGTCGGCCTGGAAGACTGTAACTTGGGAGCCGCTTGCCTTGCGCGCCACCGACGGTCATCGATATAGAACGCGCATTAAGATGCTCTATTCCCGGAGCGGACTATACGTACTTATGGAAGGCGAGGACTGTAAGATTACCGCCACGATGAACGAGGACTTTCTCGACCTGTGGAACGAAGACGTCTTTGAGTTCTTCTTGTGGCCGGACGAGCGGTACCCGGTTTACTTCGAATACGAGATTTCGCCGCTGGGTTTCGAGCTGCCGATTCTCATCCCCAATTTCGGCGGTGAGTTTCTCGGCTGGCGACCATGGCACTATGAGGAGAAACGGAAAACGCAAAAGGCCACGACGGTCGTGGGTGGCCCTAAGCGGTCGGGCGGCCGCATAGCGGGTTGGAAAGCCGAGGTGTTTGTTCCGTACGACTTGCTCAAACCCCTGCAAAACGTTCCCCCCCAGCCCGGAACGCGGTGGCGAGCAAATTTCTATCGTGTCGATTACGATGACGGCAAGAAGACGAGCTGGGATTGGGCCCGGGTCGGATCCAGTTTTCACGAGTTTGACAAGTTCGGTACGCTCATTTTCGAGTAGAGCCGTAATGGCGGTATCACCATAATCCCGGTATGGGACAACCGTTGGCAGGTCGTTAGTTACCGAAAATATGACCGGCCTGCCATATGTCCTCATTAGAGCATTTTATAAAAATTCACATTTTCTTCAATGATCTCCCTCGTCAACAACCGCCTCAAGAATTATAGTGGGAGTTAAGGCTATGACAAGGCTAATCGTCTAATCATCCTGGATATCAATCGGGTTGTAGGCGCCAACTCACAACAATCGGGGCATGTTGGAGTGGCTAGGATCTGTCCAAGATGATTCCGTCATTCTGCCGCCCTTTATAGAAGGAAGCACTTCACATCACACTTTTATTTGTAGAACATGCTGACCAGCGATCAAGCGGTGATAACGGCAAAACCTGCAAGTGAGAGCCATAGCATTGCATCCCACAGCCAGCTCGGACGTAAGTTCTCGTCACTGCGTCTATAGCGAAAATACAAAACCGCTGCTCCCAGCATCGGCAGCATGATTGCCTGAGCGGTTTCGCTGGCCAGGATCATTTTCGCCGGTGTGGCCTGCTCACCATTGACAGAATTGTAGTCACAGAACACAGTCTTGTACTTTCCGAGATCCAAAGCTAAAATATTCATTGTCAGGCCTCCATGTCAGGTTCCGAAAAGATTGAGCGGACCCGGTGACCAGCTCGTTATCAAAGGCTTATTATAGCCGAAAAACTTTTAAGCAGCTGGAGGCCCGGCTTACATAGTTTCCGAAAATTGCTGAATGTTTTTTCAAAAACTGTTATTTTCAACAAATAGTGGACGTTTATTTGGAGCCTATCTGAGTAAAATCAAGATCTATAGTGATAAAACGGAGACGCGATTTTAGTTGGAAATAACGGTATTTCTCAGCCATCGTTACTTCATATTCGATCACGACCGGAGCAGTCAGCCCTTGTGTTTTTTCAGCAGTGTGACTGCTTGACCTCGCCCCAGGCGGCGTTCAAAGCCGAAGTCGAGCAATTCCTGGAGAGACATGCGTTTACAGAGGTCCTTGAGTATCTGTTCCTGCCGGGCGAAAGCTCTCTCAGTTACTTTGTCTGGATCCCCCACGAGGGAGACCAGAATCTCATGGAGTTCACGACTGGCTCGCCGGCCTTGGCTAGTGTTGATTAGATTGTGCATCTCTTCGGGATCCTCTTCCATGTTGAAGATCAGGTCTTCGTAATAGGAGTAGTAGATGTACTTCCAACACCCTTTGCGAATGACAAAGGAACCAGTACACGTTCCTTCGGCGTGACACTCGCTGTAGGCTATAGCCGGATGATCGCCGGAGCGTCCCTGACACATAGTAAGTAGGGAATGTCCGCGGAGACCGGAACGAATTGAAATTCCTGCCAGCTCGAGGAGCGTCGGAAAGAGGTCCACATGCATGACTGGAGTGCCGATCCGCATACCGCTCTGGAAACCCGGACCCGATATGATTAGTGTCACTCGAGAGGAATGGTCCGTGGGTTCGTTGTGATACCACAAGCCATGCTCTCCCAGCGATCTGCCATGGTCCGCAGTGAAGATGACAATTGTGTTTTTCTTTTCACCAGATCGCTCAAGCTGGTCAAGAATCCGACCGATGCGCTCGTCCAAGGCGGTTACATTGCCATAGTAAGCCGCGAGAGCTTTACGCTGCCGCTCTTCGGGAATCGGGGTCGCGATTCGCTTATAGGCACGGGTGGCCTGCCATGGCAAGGGAAGGCTTTCCAGGTAACCAGCCGGCAGTTTGGGAAGCTTGATGCTCGCCGGATCGTACATTTCCGCATATTCAGGTTCAACAGTGAACCCGGGCAGAGGGCCTATGTAGCCGACGTGCAATGCCCAGGGTTGTCCAAGCCGTGGTACCTCTTGCTCCAGGAACTGAAGGGTCGTCCGGGTGACGGGCTCATCCCTATGCTCGCTTCTCATTATCCTCATGTCAATCTTGGACCGTTCATCGATACGGTAACAGAGCGGACGACGAAAAAAGGCCGTCACGTCGGGACTGGTTTCATGGCCGTGGCTCGTCCCCACCTGTTCGAAACCCAAGTCCTTACGGCCAGTCAAGTCCATCTTTCCCGTCGCCTTGCAGAAGTATCCGCCTTCCTGCAGTCTTTGACCCCAGGTGGGGACCTGTCCCTGGAACGGTGTAGCGTTACACCAGGAATCGACATCGGATGGAAACATCCCGGAAATCAGGCTTGCTCGAGCGGGAGCACAAAGCGGACTGCCACAATAGCAGTTGGAAAAATAAGTTCCTTCCGCTGCTAGTCGATCAATGTTAGGTGTCTGCACGATGGGGTGGCCAGCAAAGCCAACAACATTGGGGTTAAAGTTGTCTGACAATATGAAAAGGAAACTGGGAGGCTTCCACTTGGGAGACATCGCGGCTAAAGCTCCAATCCCAGGAGCAGTTGCGGCCACCAGTCCAGCGGTCTGTAGAAAATTCCTTCGGCTAACTCGTGCCACCAGTACTTCCTTTAGTGCCGTCCCTCGACGTCTATCCGATTTCGGTAGTTGTTTTCCAATAAGGCGACCTCGCTCCAAAATTAGAACTTACTACAAGGTATTAGCTTGCGATTATTATATGGAATGAAATTGAAACGGCTATTGAAAAACGTTGCTAATTTTTGTGATTTTTGTAACATTTTGGAGCTATATAGCTTACAACGCGGGCATTTTCACCCAATCGGCAGATAGGGGCTCCATAAACGATTGAGCTCAAGCATGGTGATATCAGAAATCATCAATAGGACTCTATTTTAGTCAAGATTGAAAAAATGTGCTCCATATACCAATCAGCCCCGAAGCTGACATATAAACCGCAAATAGGGAGATGAGTAACAGGATCATATTTTCGAGTAGACTATAGGTTTTATCACCAACAACCTTTGATTGATTGCCAAGAACAAATATCGAGATGACAGTGACAGGTAATATCAGCGCTCCAAAAGCCTGAGAGGCTATCATGACAACAATAGGTTTTGCCTTAAAAACAGGAACCACCAGTCCCAGTAAAGAAACAAGAGCAACCATCACACGATACCGTAAACGCGTCATATCGCGTTCCAGATTAAAATAATCACAGATAAGCCAGGGGAGCAAAAGCACATTAGGGAATTGGGAAGAAACACCGGCTGCAATGATCCCAAAGACAAAGATAGTCATTGCAAACCGTCCTGCCAAAGGCTCTAACAAGTGGATCATTTCTACGGTGTTTGTAAGTCCTACTTTTTCTTTGTAAAGGGTTCCGGCAGCGGCAGCCATAATGGCAAGACTGATAACAAACATCATTGAAGCAGACAGCAATGCATCTCTTTTCTGGATGATTAGGTCTTTCCACGTCCAGCCCGCCTCTTTCACTTGGGTTGTTCGAATAATGAATAGACCGGAAAAAACGGTCGTTCCCACCATAGAAGCAATCACCAAAAATGCCCCTTTCTCCTGCTCCATTGCCTCCTTGGGTGTTGGTATATTAGGAATCAGTCCTTTGATAATCTCAATTGGAGGCGGCATTAAAATGAAGAAATTTAATACAAAACTGGCCGCCATTATCGCCACGATGACAGCAAGCGCATGTTGAAAAAAATGTGTAGTACCATTTAGAAAAATAAGATAAACAAGCGCAATGAAGAAGAATGCGATTATGACAGGGGACAGATTAACATCAAACGAGACTTTCAGCCATTCATGGCCAACATCAGCAATAATCCCCATAACGCCCATGACGCTGCCACACACATTTATCCCAAGCGCTACTAAGAAAAAGATGCCCACCGAAGGATGCAAATATTTGCGAAAGGCATGCAACGCTGTCTCGTTTGTGATAAGTGTGAAGCGGCCATAAATCAATATCATAAAATAGGTCACCATACAGGAAAGCAAGATCGTCCATAGAAGGGACATCCCGTATGTAGCACCTGCCTTAGCCATGGCAGTAACGCTTCCTGTTCCGATGTTAAAACCCAATAAGAAGATGCCGGGCAAAAAAGCGTTGATTAGTTTTTTAGCTCTCATGGCAGAGTTGTAGCAAATCAATGAGACACAATCAAGCTTCTGATACAACAAAAGCCTTCCTACATCAGTAAAGCAAGAGACTGGGAGTTGCAGATACCGTAGGTTTCTGATATTCTTTGAGCATTGTAGCTTTGAGATTCCATTGAGGACGAAAATACAAAGGTGAAACCATGAAAACAAATGTTACGATACGGGTCTTGAGCGTTTTGGTTGTGTGTTCCCTTAGTTGTATATGTCTGGCCCAGAAACTACATGAGAGCCAGAAACCTGAAATCCAACAGGCCTTTCCGACCAGGGGGGACATGTTGATCGGAGTAGACTACTATCCTGAGCACTGGCCCAGAGAAAGGTGGGAAACCGACATTAGACTCATGAAGAAAGCGGGCTTTAACACGGTCCGCCTTGCGGAATTCTCCTGGATCAAGATGGAGCCCACAGAGGGCCAGTTTGAATTCGGCTGGCTGGATGACGCTGTGACACTGCTTGCCCGCCACGGTATGAATGTCATCCTTGGGACGCCGACAGCAGTCATGCCTGCCTGGGTGGCGCGGAAATA
>CAYGBH010000064.1:0-13771 GCA_964348055.1 uncultured Pirellulales bacterium | reverse complement strand
CAGGCTGGGTATGGCTAAGAAAAGATACGATACTGCTGGGTGGTTTGGCATACAGAGGCAAAAAGATGGGTGATAAGCTTAAATCACGCAAAAGTTGGCGCGAAAAACTGGAAAATCCTCCGGAAGGTTTACCTAAAGTAGTCAATGGCCCCGCAAGATGGGAAAAAAGGTTCGGGGGCAGGAGAGTGCTTGTACCAACACCCCTTCTTGTTGATGCATTAATACGTAAAGTCAGAAAAAGAAAACTTATCACCGTAAAACAAATCAGAAAGCAGCTTGCAAAAGACTTTAAGGCCGATTCAACCTGTCCACTCACTACGGGTATTTTTATTCGGATCGCCGCCGAAGCGGCAGAAGAAGACTCGCGAACGGGGAAAAAGCGTGTAACGCCTTGTTGGCGGGTGATTAAGGCAGACGGTAGTTTGAATCCCAAGTTTCCCGGAGGCGTAAAAGCGCAAGCTGCACGTTTGAAAAAAGAGGGGCACAAGATTGTCGCTGGCAAGGGCAAGAAACCACCAAGAGTGCAACATTTTGAAAAAGCCCTGGTGTGAATGACAGGCACATATCGTGCGACGATGCACCGGGATGAAAGGCATTACAAATTCGAGCCGATTAGGTACCGCTTAAGTGGCTTTATTCTCCGCCGGGCTTATTCGTGAAGTCCTTATGGTCATAGACTTTCAGTCCACAACCTGGGCAGTCCTCGTCTTTTGCGGATGTTTGAGATGAAACAGCTTGTCCTGCATAAAACCCGCTACAGGGGATTTCCAGTTTCTCGGCGCCTTTTATATTCACAACGAACACATCCGTGAAGACCCTTGATTTACCTTTAGCAGCCGGCGGTGTTATCTTCAGCTCAAGCTCATAACCATTATGAAGCTTTTCTTGACTCAAAACCGTTATAGCGCCTTTTTTTGATGACACTGATCCAATCTCGAAATCCTCTTTGTAGTTGTTGAGTATCTGGACTTTCCTTATTGTCGACGCCTCCGGCCTGGCCTCGTGAACCATAATCGACCGCGGGTTAATCTTGAATCTCGGCAGCATACTAAAGAGGCTGGTGACCTTATTGCATTGCGGATGAGTTATGCTAATCTCGATTCGCCCGCGCGAGACCCTTTTCAGTTTCTCTACATCAACCTTCGGCCGAAGAACAAAGCTCGTCGCTTTTATAGAAGGATTATAGTCGGCAGTTATGCAATCAGCAGTTGACCTGAAGCTCCTTATTGAAAAAGGCTGGTTGTCAAGACTGACAATCGTAATCTCCGGACAGCCGGCGTTTCTCTCCATGAGTGAAAGTTCCAGTTTTTTTGGCCCATAATCGACTTTAGCTATAATGCTGGCCTTTATGGTCAGTGCAACCTTAGGCCTTGTCTGGTCGTTGCTGTATACATACAATTGTTTCGTTGCTTCGCCACTTTGTTGGTCCGAATAGTACCTTACTTTCAATGTTCCGCGTTCGCCCGGTGCATATTCTGTTTTCGCCAATTCAAATGGTGTACAACCGCAGGTTTTGCTAACCTCTGTTATTCTAAGAATACCGTTTCCCGTGTTGGTAAATTTAAACTCACAGAGATGATTCGTCCCCTGGCCGATTTTGCCGAAGTCGTGAATCACTTTTTCAAACGAAATTCTTGGCGTTCTTTGATGGGTAATGGTATTGGCACTCGGCGCCATTAATCCCCAGGTCTGCTGCCTGAACCAGTCCGGGTTAGGCTGGCGTGGCGTCATGCCCTGCTCTTCACAGCCGGTCTGTGAAAGTAGAACACAACCGGTAATAAGAACAGCTAAGATAAACCAATTTGGCTTCATACTCTCATTTCCAAATAAAGTTGTAAATGAAACCTTTAGTTTGACAATAAGGAGCACCCTCAAACCGTAATTTTGCAGATAAACTCTGCCCCCTCACATAACCGCATTTTGTAAAAATAATTATACCAGAATCGGGTACCTAAGTCAAGCCCTTTTGCAGATTTTTTACGGGTTTTTATGGATAATAAACATCGTAGTTCCTGTCTGGGCTCTGGCATTGTTTTCTATTGCCGTTTCCAGCCCAAAAAATAGCTTTTTTCGCAGTCAAAAATGGTCTTGTCTTTGTATGTTTGAGATTGTCACTGCCCGCCTGCGGTAACCATTAGGCAGATTTTGAATAACAAATGGACACAAAACCTTACAGGGAGAAACATTATAGGATGCCGTGGAAAAATTTGCAGGCATTGTAGAAATTAGCGGTAATTGCAGCTAAAAATATTTTTTATGAGTTTATTCTTGACGGGTCAGTGTTTTAATCGATAATTGATAATTGATTATTATCTTTATCCACAGGATTGGATTTAAGGTTGAAAGGAGGCTATTATGGCAAGGATAGTATGTATCGCAGTAGTCATTGTCTTATTGAACGTACTGATTGGCTGCCATGGTGTCGACAGCGGCAGAGGCCAGCTTATGCCGGCTCGCACGAGCACATCGCTCGGGTCTGCTCCGGTAGTTAACATTGCCGAGGCGAGTGAAACTGATATTATCGAGCAAACGGCGGTCAGTCGGCAGGCATATCGGCAGTGTCTCGAATTGCTGGTAGGATATTACATCAGAACCGGCAACAACATGAAGCTTAGGTGGGCTGAAAAGGAATTGGCAGCGCTGAATGCTATACCGCAATATAACTACATAATTGAAGCAAGCGTGGCCTCGCCGAATTTGAAAGCGAGCATATCGATTCCCGAAGCCGACGAACTTTATAACGACGCCCTGCAGTTTGAAAAGAAGGCCGGTGTGCTGCCCTTTATCAAAAATGAAAGTCTCCTGCGTTTGGCTCTGGATAAATACAACCAATTGATAAAGAAATATCCTACCAGTAACAAGATTGGCGACGCAGCATACAAGGCCGGTGGAATTTATGAATATTTCAAGGATTACTCGATAGCCGTTTTGTACTACAAAAGGGCCTATCAGTGGGATTCTTTGACGCCTCACCCTGCAAGGTTTAGGGCGGCATATATTTTGGATCGACACCTGGCCCAAAGAGCCGAAGCGCTGGAACTTTATGAGGAGGCCATCAAGACGGAAGGCAGGTATGAAAAGCATGTGACCTGGAGAGAGTTCGCGGAAAAGCGGGTAAAAGAACTTTCTGGTACCGATGAACGCGATAGCTGACGTTGACAAGAGTTTGAGATAAAGGTTTTTTGGTTACAATCCCGGGCCTGGCTGAATATCAGGCCCGTTTTTTTATGTAACAAGAAAGAGATGCTGATGGAGTTCGAGAAAAGGGTGGCCGATTTTATAAAAGCTAACGAGCTTTTTGGCTCTGCGGAGAGAGTTTTGTTAGCTGTTTCCGGCGGGGCTGATTCGACGGCGCTTCTGTATGCAATGTGGGGGCTCAAGGCTAAAGGTATTTTTGATGCTGAGCTGCTGTGCGCTCATATAAATCATCAGTTAAGGGGAAACCAGGCGGATTTGGACGAAGATTTTGTTCTCGCACAGGCAGCCGAACTAAAGTTAGCCGTAACAACAAAGCGATTGGACGTGCGCGGGTTTGCCGGTCGGAATAAACTATCGATTGAGACAGCCGCTCGGAAATTGCGGATTGAAAGTCTGCTCCAGATTGCGAGAGCCAGCGACTGCGATGGTGTTGTGACGGCGCATCAAAAAAACGACAATGCCGAGACCGTTTTGCAGCGGCTGATTCGGGGGACCGGCTTTCGCGGGCTTGGAGGCATTTGGCCGGTGCGGGTCTTTGCCGACGATATTCGGTTTGTAAGGCCGCTGCTGTGTGTCAGGCGAGATGAGATTATCGAGTATTTACAAAAGCGAAATCTAAAATGGCGACAGGACCATACAAATGCTGATTGTACATACAGGCGGAATTACATCCGGCATCGGCTGCTTCCGGCGTTACAACAGGATTGCACTGTTTCGGTCGTGGAGCAATTATCTGAGCTGGCCGGCTCGGCCCGTGGGTTTTACAGCTTGGTTTGCAGTCGTGCGGACAAAGTATGGAAGGAACTGGCCGATTGCGCCGGTGAAAAGATAACGCTGGATTCGAAGATGTTCCTTGCTCAATCGCAACCGGTAAGGGTTGAGCTTATTCGGCGAAGTTTAACGGCCATCGGTAGCGGCGAGAAAAATTTGACACAGCGCCACTATGAAATGATGCTGCAATTAGCAGAACGAAATGTTAGCGGCAGGAAAATAGAATTGCCAGGTGCGTTTGTAGTTGGTACCGAATACGGGAATTTGATTTTTACTCGGCCACAGAAGTCAGAAATAAGAAGAAAGAAGACAGAAGCCAGAGGCCTGTCTTCTGTTGTCCTGGAAGTTCCGGGCCGGATGAAGTTTGGCCGATATTTGATTCAAGCATCCACTCTCGGTGCCGACCAGGCCCGAATTGAGGAATTCAAAGCCGCAAAGAATGGTTTTACTGAGTGGTTTGATTTGGATAAACTCAAATTACCATTAGTGGTTCGTTTTCGGCAGGCTGGTGATAGGTTTATACCTTTGGGTTTGCGTGCAGAGAAAAAGATAGGCAAATTTCTCACTGCCGTGAAAGTGCCGCACTTAGTTCGCTGGAAATTGCTTGTCGTCGCGGATAGCGAAAAGATAATCTGGGTTTGGCCGGTTCGAATGAGTGAACAAGCTAAAGTTACCAGCGAGACCCGGAAAATCCTGCAGCTGCAAATAACCGGTGAGCCGATACAAGCCGAGTAGAGATTTGAAACAAGAATAGAAGGAAACAAATATGGTTATATTGAATTACTCGCGTCGTGATTTTCTAAAGGCCACGGGCCTGGGCTTAACCGCACTGACCGCGCACGGCTGCGCGAGTGTCTCGCGGTTAATCGCTGGCAAGGCATCCGGAAACAAGCCCAACATTATTTTTGTCCTGGTCGATGACCTGGGCTGGCGCGAGTTGGGATGCTATGGCAATAAATTTAACGAGACGCCCAATCTCGACAAACTGGCGAGTCAGGGTATGCGGTTTACCGATGCTTACGCAGCGGCCCCGGTTTGTTCTCCCTATCGGGCGGCTCTGATGACGGGGCAATACCCAGCAAGAGTTGGCATCACCGATTACCTGCGGCCCAACGATGCCAAGCACCTTTCGACTGATTATGTCACTATGGCCGATATGCTCAAGCGGGCCGGTTATGCCACAGGTATCATCGGCAAGTGGCACCTCACGGGGTATGCCAACCATGGCGCGAAGGAATTTGGGCCCGACCTTCACGGCTTTGACGAGGTAATCGTCTCAGAAAATCGCGGCATCGGTGGCGGCAGCTATTTCTATCCCTATCACTTTAACCGCGAGATCAAAAAACGCCTGCCCGGCAGGGAATATCTGGTTGACCGCTGCAACCTCGAAGCCGTCGAGTTCATCGAGCGGCACAAGGATGAGCCGTTCTTTCTATACCTGAGTCATTATGCCGTTCATACCAGACTGCAGGGTAAAGAGGAGCTCGTCGCCAAGTACGAAACCAAGCCCGGCGCCGGTACGGGAAACAAAGCCCGACGGAACAATCCGCATCTGGCGGCGCAGCTCGAAAGCATCGATGAAGGCCTCGGTATGATTATGAATAAGCTTGACGAATTCGGCCTGGCTGAGAACACCGTGTTAATATTCACCAGCGACAACGGCGGCGAGGACCGTGTAACCTCCAACGCCCCGCTGCGGGCTGGCAAGTCCACGCTTTACGAAGGCGGCATCCGCGGGCCGTTGATTATTCGCTGGCCCAAAGTGGTGAAGCCGGGTGGTGTATGCAGCACGCCGGTTATAACTTGTGATTTTTACCCATCGTTTCTCCAGTTTTCCGGTTCTGTAACGGAGCCGTGCCAGCAGCTCGATGGTGTTTCCATCTTGCCGTTGCTGAAGAACCCGAAAGCTGGGCTTGGGCGTGACATGCTCTGTTGGCATTATCCGCTGGAAAAGCCGCATTTCCTCGGCGGGCGGTCGTCCGGCGCGATACGGCGGAACAACTGGAAGCTCATAGAGTTCTTCGATGATGGTCATGTTGAGCTCTACAACCTCGCTGACGATGTCGGAGAAAAACGCAACCTGGTTGAAGAGTTGCCAGAAAAAGTTGCCGAACTACAAGAGCGCTTAGCAAAATGGCGGGCCGAGGTCGGAGCAAGTTTGTCCGTAGTACAAGAGAGGGTCCTTAATTACAAATAAATGATTCCAGTAACCGGGGGAAAAGAATATGGTTAATCTAAATAACGAACGTCGTAATTTCTTGAAGGCTATGGGTCTGGGTGTGGCATCGCTGGCTTTTTCAGGATGTAAAAGCACCTCTGACTTATTTGGAGGGGGGGCTCTGAAGAAACGGCCGAATATTCTTTTTTGCCTTGCTGATGACTGGTCATGGCCTCATGCGAGTATCGCCGGGGACAAGGTAGTCAAGACACCGACATTTGACCGAGTGGCACGTGAAGGAGTACTGTTTGAAAATGCATTTGTCTCAGCTCCTTCGTGCACGCCATCGCGAGGAGCGATCCTGACCGGGCAGTGGCATTGGCGGCTGGAAGAGGGGGGCAACCTCTGGAGTACGCTTCCGGTAAAGTTTGCGGTGTATCCGGACTTACTCGAAGGGGCTGGTTATCATGTGGGTTTCACCCGCAAGGGATGGGGGCCTGGTCGCGACGAACCGGGTGGACGCACGCGCAATCCCGCCGGCCCGCGGTACAAGAACTTCACAGAATTTATGAAAGCTCGGCCACAAGGCAAACCATTCTGCTTCTGGTTCGGCAGCCAGGACCCGCATCGGGTCTATAAGTGGCGGTCCGGCATCGAGAGCGGTATGAAACTTCAGGATGTTGAAGTGCCTGCATGTTTCCCGGACAGCGAAGTGGTCCGAACGGATATATGTGACTATTACTGGGAAGTCGAGCGATTCGACAGAGAGGTCGGAGAGCTGCTCAAGAGTCTGGAGGTCACCGGCGAGCTGGATGATACACTGGTAGTAATTTCCGGCGACAATGGCATGCCTTTTCCGCGGTGCAAGAGCAATTTGTACGATTTAGGCACGAACGTGCCGCTGGCGGTCCGCTGGCCGAGGAGGATTAAGGGCGGCCGGGTTGTCGAAGACTTTATCAGCCTTGCGGATTTGGCACCGACGTTTCTGGAAGCAGCCGGGTTAAGGCCCTCCGCAGAGATGACGGCGAAGAGTTTTCTGGACGTGCTGACTTCGGGCAAATCTGGGCGGGTGGACAGAAAGCGCGACAAGGTTTTCATCGGCAAGGAGCGCCATGCCTATGTTCGCGAAGACGGTCTGGGCTATCCGATGCGGGCGATACGCACGCACGAATTCTTATATATTCGCAACTTCAAGCCGGACCGCTGGCCTGCCGGTGACCCGGTGGAGGTTGGCTTCCGGGACCCACCGAGACCTTACGGTGACATCGACAGCTCACCGTCCAAGACCTATATGATGGAGCATCGTGACGACCCGGACGTCAGGGGACTATTTGAACTGGCCTTCGGGAAGCGCTCTGCTGAGGAGCTGTATGACCTTCGGAAAGACCCATCGCAACTGAATAATCTCGCCGGCCAGGCTGAGTATGCCGCTGTAAAGAGCAAACTCGCCGCCGCTTTGATGGCTGAGCTGAAAGCAACCAAGGACCCGCGTGTTTTAGGCAGGGCAGATGCTTTCGACAAATATCCCTACTACGGTGGAAGCCAGCGGAAAAGAACCTCCCAAAAGCCGAGCCAATAAGCTCGGCTTTTTGCCGTATTCATTTCTTTAGAAAGATTTACTTTGGAAGATTCTCAGGTTCCACGTCCTTTACGCTCAAATCGCCGTAAATAACACGCCAAGTCGATGAGCCTTTTGGCTGATACCAGAAGATGGGTGTGTCGGCATCACCGAGTTTTACACCGCCTCCGGCGTAGCGCCACTCGCCCTGGCCTTTGAAGAACCGAATGAATAACAAATGTCGGCTCAGTTTCATTCCCAGCTCAGTTGCTTTTTCATCAGATAGTCCGAGCTCATCAATCTTCTTGGCAATAGCCGGGGCCTGTTTTAGGTAATCTTCAACAGCAACACCTTCGGGAAACTGACCATTTCCGAATACTTCAGCACGGATACGAAGACCTTCGATAAAGTCCTGCTCGGTAGCTCCCATTAGGTCAAGCTCGACCTGCTGTAGTTTATATCCTTCCGGCACATCCATACTGAACAGCGATTCATCCATTGGCACATCGAACTTCACGTTTTTACAGATGACCTTCAGTTGTCCACCTACCTGTTCGATCCGTATAGGCAGTGCTGTTTCAGGGTCGGCCCAGATTGTTATTTCTGCCTTGGGATGCCTGGCTAAAAATCCGATAGCTTCCTGTCCGTCTACTTCCTGCTTGCCAAGTTCTTCGACCTCAAAATCAGGCTTCTCCTGCAACTCGCTAATGATATTCCTTAGCATATCCAGATAATTCGGCATTGAAGGCAGACCCTTCAGGTCAACATATGCCGCCTCTTTCTTGGAAACTGTCAGTGACAAAAGCCTCCAGGACTCCAGGTCAATGATGCTAACAACATCCTCCATATTTGACATAGTTCTTCTAATTAGTGAACCCTTTATTTGGTCGTGAATGACCGGCCCTTCCCCCTCTTCACCGACAATGATGTCTAATATCGCAGTTTGTGCATTTAGAATTGGTTTAATGACATCGGCAAATGTTACTGTTGCTGCAAATGGACTACCAACAAAGTGCATCACAGTAAGCACACCAACGATTATCACCGCAGCAGCGGCTAATTTTGTAATTGGACTTTTCATAATTGTTCTCCATATTGAAATAATGTTAATAGATTCTCTCAAATTTCCTGATTCATCTGATGCACTTGCCTCAAATGTCTTTGCAGATTCTTCCTTTAGTTTGTTCAGGAACTCACGGTCAGGAGCAATGGTCTTACGCCCTACAGAAGAAAGCAGTGAGCTGAACCTCTCATCATCTTGTTGTTTCTTTTTATTAAATTTCATGGTGCCATCTCCAATACGCTGGGCGTAGAATGCGTCAACTTCTTAAAGGCCAGGCGAAACGCCTTTCTGGCTCGGGCCAGCTTCGACCGAACTGCCACAGATGAACCATTGGTTTCTTCGGCTATTGTCTCTATTGTTAAACCGTCCATATATTTTGCCATTAGTAACGTCTGATATTCCGCTGATAATTCCGAAAGTGCATATCTGACTAAAGTTGCCAGTTCAGCAGATTCAAGCACTTCCGCAGGCGGCTTCTGGCTGCCATCAATCCAGTCGGATCTTTGTCCGTCTAACAAGCTCCACCACTGCTGAGCATTAGCAACGATTGCTTTTGAAGTCTTTTTGCGATAATGCAGGGCTACCTGCCGCTTCGCAATGGCCCACAGCCAGGTCCACAATGAACCGCGGCGAGGATTGTAATTCTTTGCCGAACGTGCCGCAGATAGTAAAGTCTCCTGCACAACATCCGCAACAAAAACCGCATCATGAGCCATCAGCCTCGCAACATTACACCATAGCTTTTCAGCATAAAGCTCATACAGACTCAACCAGGCATCGCGATTACCTTGTTGCAATCCTTCAGCAATTTCTATTTGTGCTTGTTTACTCATATCAGACGGTTTAACAGACTTGCCAGAGCCACCGAAGGTTTTAGGTGCTCTTGGCCTTCACTATATAGTTTGCGCTTGGAGTAAGAAATGTGTCGATAAAAATCTATTTTTTTCAACAATTTTATAAGCGGACTGATTTTATTTCACAACGCTGAACACGATAATTAATGCTCAAAAAACACAAAAAAACCGGGCTGATTTAGCCCGGCCTTTATAAAAGATATCATATTTGGTAGAAAACTTATTTCGGAAGATTTTCAGGCGCCACGTCCTTTATGCTCAAATCACCGTAGATAACGCGGTAAGTTTTGGAGCCTTCAGGGCGATACCAGAATATTGGTGTCTTAGCATCCCCGAATTTTACATCCTTACCGGCATAATGCCAATCCCTGTCGGCGGAGAGATTCTGCACAAACATACCGCCACGTCCCATCTTCATAATGGTTTTTTGCAGTTCCAGGACACTTTCCTCTGACGGTTCCTCGCCTTTGGCTTTCATTTTCTTTCGCTGATACTTTACAAATTTCATCGGGGCAGTCATATCCAAAACAGAGGGTAAATTGCCATCCATGTGGTCAGCCCATATCCGGAACATCTCCAGCAGGTCCTTTTCTGTCGGCTCAGAGACGTCGACTTGCATAGTTCGGACGGTGTATTCCTCAGGTATCTCCAAGCTGAAGAGCGACTCGTCCAATTCAACATCAAAAACAATGTCAGTCATTGTGTAGGTCACCGCTCCCACGATATATTCCATTTGCACGGGCAGTTTAGTTTGCGGATCAGCCCAGACGGTGATATCGACACCGGGTTTCTGAACGTGATACCCGATAGCTGTCAGGCCGTCGATTTCCTTTTCGCCCAAAAACTTTACGGATTCGTCCTCCGTTTCCTGAGCTTCCTGGATACGTTTTCTGATTTCGTGAAACATGTTGAACTGAACTTGTTCTTCATTCTCCGGAATGTTTTCCATTTCCACAACCGTGGCTTTTTTCTCTGCTGGCATGAGAGTAACTATCTTAACCTCTTGGAGGTCGCTGATTACAATTGCACCTTGTGAAGTAGTTTGACGCATACGGAGGGGCTCCATAAACATACAATCAGCGGTTTGAGTCGGACCACCCTCGACTTTCATAGTCATCTTGAAGGTGGCGGTTCGGGCGGTAAGTAACGGCCGAACGATCTCGGCAAAAGCCGGCGTAGAGCCGATTATCTGGTTTAAGCCGATAAGCACCGCCACAATTACTACCGCAGCAGCGGCTAATTTTGTAATTGGACTTTTCATAATTGTTCTCCATATATTAGATGCAGTCAAACCTGATTTTTGTTTTTCTTTCTTCTCCAGCGCCTGCAAAACATTGCCAAGGACTCTGTCATGCGTTTCGGCGCCGGCTTTGTAACGTAGCTTCTTAATTAGCTTGTCTATATTTTCTGCTGGTCTCATTTTCTTACCTCGCCGTTCAGGATTGACCGCAGTTTGTCCAATCCGTACCGGTACCGGCTTTGGGCTGTTTTGATTGAAATATTCTGCAATTTGGCTATTTGTCTAAATCTCAAGTCACCGTGCAAACGAAGCACTATTGCCTCTCGCTGCTCATACGGCAGCTCCTTCATCGCGTGACTTAGTTTTTGTAATTCTTCACTGCATATCACCAGCTGAACCGGGTTTTTTGCATCTGATATCGCTTGTTCCGGTTCGTTCACTGCAGCAGTTTGTCGGCGTTTGTTCCTGCGGATGTAATCACGCGACCGGTTAGCGACACAAGTTGCCAAATAGCCTTTCAGATTTCCTGTTAGACGAAACTTTTCCACAGATTGCACGAACGAGATAAAAACATCTTGCACAACATCTTCGACGTCCGCTTTGTCATTCAAGAGATTAGCTGCTAACGTTAGCAAATCATCGGCGTACTTTTTGTAGATGAGCCGGAAAGCATCCTTGCTACCACACTTGAATTTCCATAAAAGTAATCTATCTTCGAGCATCTGATATTCTCGATACCTGATATCAGGAACAATCGATTGTCACTAATATAACGACAGAGGGATGTATTTTGCTCTAAATAAAATCTTTTTTGCTGGTAGATTTTGCCTTTCAGCATAAATTGTCCAATTTTGCTACAGAATCTGCAACAAGAAAAGGCCGACCCCTGCTTGTCGCTGGCAGGGGCCGGCCTTTGTAGTTAGTACCAGAGTTGTCGATAAACTTACTTCGGCAGATTCTCCGGGGCAACATCCTTGACACTCAAATCGCCATAGATAACACGATAGGTCTTGGAGCCTTCGGGCTGATACCAGAATATAGCTTTATCCGCATCGCCGAGCTTGACGCCCGCTCCAGCGTAGTGCCACTCGCCTTGGCTGTTTACGGTCTGATGGAATAGCATCCCGCGTGCAAATCTCAGCCCCATTTCCGTTCCTTCTTCCTCTGAGACTTTCATTTGGGTGAGCTTCTGGGCCAGCACAGGCATTTCTTTCATGGTATTCTCGCTGCCGACCGCTTCTGGGAATGTGCCGTCCCGTATGATTTCGGTCCAGATCCGCAGGCTTTCGACAAAATCTTTCTCGGTGGCTCCGGTGAAGTCGAGTTTCGTCTCCTGCAACTCGTATCCTGCTGGCACCTTCATACTTACCAGCGCGTCATCTATCGGCACATCAAACTGAAAATTTTTCATAATCACAAACATCTGCCCGATTTCAAGCTCTATCCGTATCGGATGACCCGTTTTTGGATCGGCCCAGATTGTCACCTCTTCGTTTTGGCCTCTGCCTACGAATCCGATCGCCTTTTGGCCGTCAATCACTTGTTCTCCGATTTTTTCAACCCGACCGTCTTGTACCTGTCTGATGACCTGACGAAGGAACTCGACGTAATTTCTTGTTCCTTCTGTAACTGTGCCTTGTATATCCACATAGGATGCCGTTTTTGCCTCGCTCTCAAGCACGAGCATATTTCCGCTATCCAGATCAAGAATTTGAATCAGGGTCGGCATGTTCGACATGGTCCTTCTGATTCGGGAACCAACAACGATTTCGTGCATGACCGGATTTGTTTCGTCGTCGCCTATAATGAAGTCTAGAATCACAGTCCGTGCATTGAGGATAGGTTCGACAACATCGGCAAAGGTTACAGTATTTCCAAACGGAAGTATGCCTATCAGCACTGCAATAATTATCGCCGCCGCAACGGCCAGTTTTGTAATTGGACTTTTCATAATTATTCTCCTTAGTTTTAAGGCTGCGGCAGCTTTGTCAGCTGCTTTTAGCCTTATATTTTGTTCTTGAACAATTCGGTTTAAAACGTCATCTTCAAGGTCGCTCTGGGCCAGGACCTTGCCGTTGTCAATCAGGCGGTCTCGAAGGCTTGTCAGCTGCTTTACTTCGGCCTGGCAGGAGCTGCAATCCTTCAGATGTTCTGCGACCGCTTGTTTTTGGGGATCGGCTAACAGTCCTTCGAGATAGGCAACCAGGATTTCTTTACATTCTGCGCAATTCATTTTTACACCTCGCTAACTTGCGTTTCTTCTTTCTGCTGTAAGGATTTTCGCAGCATAGCATACGCCCGTGATAAAGTTTTTGTTACTGTGCCCAATGGCATATCGAGCCGCTCAGCTATCTGATTGCAGGAGTGCTCGCCATAATATCGCAGCAGTATGACTTTCCGGTAGCTTTCAGGCAGCTCGGCAACGGCTGCTTCGAGAACGTAATCCTGAGAGCCCGACGAAGTCGGGTCTGATCCTGTCCAGGCCTTCGGCCTGGCCGCGGCGGGTGCTTCCTGCGAGAACGAGCGGATGGCTTCGGACTGCCGGCGTATCTGGTCTTTTCTTTGGTGTTCTTTTGCGACGCGGTCGGCGATACCGAGCAGCCAGGGAAAGAACGACTCCCGCTTTTGCAGTTTATTCATATTAAAGTAGGCCCGCACGAGGGATTCCTGGGCGGCTTCTTCGGCCGTATCTCTATTGCCCAGTTTTCCGGCCAGATGGGCCAGTAAAACCGCCTGATAGCGACGTACAATATAGCGAAAATCGTCCGGATGGCCATCCAAACAACGCTCAATGTAGTATGTATCAGTCTCGGTCATATCAGTACCTCGAATATTCTCTCAGGATTCGTGTTCTCGCTATATAGTGCAGGATTAACAGTATTTGCGACAGGAAAATAAGAAAAATTGGCTTTGTTTTGAATAATGTTCG
>CAYGBH010000063.1:0-13929 GCA_964348055.1 uncultured Pirellulales bacterium | reverse complement strand
CGCCGACGAGCAGTCTTTTTAGAAACAGCTCCGGCGAAATCCGCAAAAACAAATCAAGGTCCAGGCTGTTATGGTGCGTTACAAACGGTTTTGCCGCGGCCCCGCCGGCTATGGTCTGCATCATCGGAGTCTCAACTTCCAAAAAACCCTTAGATTTGAGAAATTCGCGAATCGAAGCGATGACAGCACTGCGCTTCTTAAACCGCTCCATCACTTCAGGATTGGCCCACAAGTCCACAAACCTCTGCCTGAAGCGCTGGTCAATATCTGATAAGCCGTGAAATTTTTCCGGCGGTTGGCACAAACATTTACTTAAGATGCAAAGACCGTCCTTGGCAACCCATATAGTTATCTCACCGGTTTTGGTTTTACCCAATTGACCGGCAGCTCCGATTATATCACCAAGCTCAAGCAACTTGGCAAGCTGCCACTGCTCGCCCAGAAGCTTTTTCGATAGGCCGAGCTGGATAGTCCCGCTCCAGTCGCGCAAAGTAACAAAAATCAGCTTCCCGATGTCCCTCAACAACACAATCCTGCCGGCACATTTGGCCTGTTGTGTTTCATCGCCGTCCTTAAATCTGCTCTTGATATCTGCAGCCTGCTCTGTACCCTCATATCTGCCGCCGTAAGGTTCAATGCCCAATTGTCTAATACGGGACAGTTTTTCATGCCTTTGGGCCTCAAACTTGTCTTGACCTTCGGTGCGAAGCGAAGAATCTCTCCCTTTATCTTCTGGGTTTGCCATAACAAATCAAATATCACAACTCGATGCTCGATGCTCGTTCCAGTTGCAAACTGGCATCGAGCATCCGGTATCATTTTTCAAATTTTACTCTCCGCATTTTGCGTTTCTATCAATTTACTCTTAACGACCAAAAGGCCAACCGCTAACTGTGGGTCAGCTGCGAGGGTCTCTTCAATCGTATGTTTTTTCAAATTGCCGCTGGTGTTGTCGTGGTCGGCTTTCACCAGTACGTCATTATCCCTCTGCACATCAATCATTTTTCTAAGTTCAACCGTTCTTAATTTAACCTCAATATCCGGCCCTACCCCCCAGTCTTTCCTGTCTTGTTTTCTCATTGCTTCCCGGCTTTCCACTCTTTGGCCCGAGGGTAAATGATAATACGCCATTGTATATTTAAGCTGCGCACCTCCACCTGGATAGCCTGTTACTCCTTGCACGCTGCCTTTGCCGTGAGTCCTGGTCCCTACCAAAACCGCCCGCTTATGTGCTTTATCTGCCAATGCCCCCGCCACAATCTCAGAAGCACTGGCCGAGCTCGAATTTATCAATATAACGAGCGGGTAATTCGGATGCGTTTTACTCCTGTGTGCCGGCTTATAAACCGGCTTCCTCCTAACCCCGGGTTGTGTGCTGACTATCAATCCTTCTTTAAGGAATTTATCGGATACCGCAACGGCACTATCTAAAAGTCCGCCGCTATTGAATCTCAAATCCAGAATCAATCCCCCTAACCCTTCTGCCTCAAGCTCAAGCAATACCTTTTCCAGGTCCGCGGCAGTCCTCTCTGAAAAGCTGTGGTAAATCCGCACATAGCCGATTTTGCTGCCGTCATCAATCATATACAGCCACTTACCCGCTTCGGTCCTCTGCCAGCCGCGAATTGTCGGAACAATTATCTTGGCCCTGGTCAGGGTGATATCAAATACCTTGTCCTCAATGTTTTTATCCCCACTCGGCCGTCTTACCGTCAAAGTTACTTTTGTCCCGGCCGGGCCGGTAATCTTATGAACCGCACAGGTAAGAGTCATATCCTTCGTCTCAACACCATCGACCATTTCTATCACGTCCCCGGCATCAAGAAGACCGGAGTTGAACGCCGGCGTATCAAGCAGTAGGCTGGCCACCGTCAACAACCCCTTTTGTTTTGAAATCTCTATGCCGATGCCCGTAAACTTGCTGGTCATCATCTTTTCAAAATCCTGCATCTGTCTGGGCCAGACTATTACCGTATAAGGGTCAAGTGTAGACAGCGCCGCTTCTGCAAACTGTACAACCAGTACGGGGCCGGGCAAATCAATGGTTGCTTCGTTTATTTTCAGGACCTTCTCAAAAACATCTATAAGCTTTTGCTTACCGAACCCTGTTGGTTCGCCTGAGGCGGACTTAACTTCATCCAGCAGTGCTTCCATAGCTGCCGACCAGACCGAACCTTGATTCTCGATTCTTGATTCTTGCTCCTCGCCGAGTATCGAGAATCGAGGGTCGAGTACCTCCGCCAGCAACTTGCAACGCTCAAGAGCCTCGGTTGCCATTTGACCGTAATCGATAGCGGAGACATAATCCAGACTCAGGGCATTAATCGCCCGAACAAATATCTCTTCCTTCACCCCCTTGAAACGTTCCTCGCGGCTCTCACAGGGGCTGTCCTGAAAAGCAGCCGCAATAGTGGCCTTGTCCAGGAGCTGCTGACCATAATCTGAATACGCCTCATTATTCGGATCGATTGCCTGCAGCCAAGAGTAGCAATTCGCGTACGCCTCGAGCCATTTGCCTTTCACCTCGAACTCAGCGGATTTGTCTATCGCCTTCCGCACAATCTCTTTTACGAACGCGTCAGACAGAAGCTGCTCTTTCTTTGTCTGGTCCGCATACTCGGACGCCTTAGCAATAACCGACAGCGCCGCAACAATATCATTTACATCACCGGCGATTACATCGTTCACGTCATTGGCATCTGTTCCGGCCCGCAACTTTTCGAGCTCGGATAATTGTTCTTTGTACGCAGCTTCTCGCGCCAACTGACGCTCTCGACTTATATCCTTGTATTCCTGGACAATCTGGGCTAATTCAGAAAGGGCAGACTGGGGCTGCGCATCCTGACCAGATTGTTCGGCACCGATTGGGCCCGAGCCCAAACTCAATTGGTGCTCGATCAGCTTATCGGCAGCATCAAATTTGCCTTGGTAAATTAGCTCACAGGCCATCTCAACGGGGCTGGATTCTGCTGACTCCGTTAGAAGTGAGTTATCAAGTAGGCCTGAAGCTCGTTCGGGAGGGATTTCCAACGGCCATGACTCAGATTTCACAAACTCATCGGTGCCTTCGCAGCGATCCACCACTGCCGGCCAGGCCACAAACAACCAAGCAATCGATAGAAACAATACCACAAAAAAGCTTAAGCCAATCAAATATATATTCTTAGTTCGCAAATTTCGCATCCCCTTTCTCGCATCTCATGTCCCGTATGCCAAACTAGCCACGAATCACGAACGACGCATTCACATGCACTCAGCAGCTTTGCCGGCGCAACCCAAAACGTCAAGCTTATGTCTGACCATATCTTGGATAGCTTCCCTGCCCGGGCCGAGGTACTTACGCGGGTCAAACTCGCCGGGTTTTTCGGCGAAGACCTGCCTGATTTTAGCCGTCAGTGCCAGCCGCAAATCCGTATCGATATTGACCTTGCATATCCCCATTTTCGCCGCTTTGCTGACGGCTTCTTCCGGCACACCCATTGCATTTGGCATATTGCCGCCGTATTTGTTAATAAGGTCGACAAACTCGCTCAACACACTGCTTGAGCCGTGCATCACCAGCGGAAACCCAGGCAGCCTCTCCTGTATCTCTTGTATCACATCGAAGGCCAGTTTCGGCTCACTTTTGAACTTGTAAGCACCATGACTTGTTCCACAGGCCACCGCCAACGAATCACAGCCGCTTTTTTGAACAAACTCTTCCACCTGATTCGGGTCAGCTACGTGCTTGCTCACATCATCTACTCCAACCACGTCCTCCTCAATTCCGCCCAACTGGCCCAGCTCGGCTTCAACAACAACGTCTCTGGAGTGGGCATATTCAACCACCTTCTTGGTAATCTCGATGTTCTTTTCAAACGGCTCTTTTGAAGCATCTATCATCACCGAAGTAAAGCCATCATCGACAAATTGCTTGCACGTCTCAAAATTATCTCCGTGATCCAGGTTTATGGCGATAGGAATATCCGGATTCTCCTCAATAACCACATTGATAATCGCCTTCAGATAGCTAATACTTGCATAAGCGCGTGCGCCTCTGGATACTTGCAGGATAAGCGGGGCCTTTTTTTCAGCCACGGCTTTTATGATGCCCTGCGTGATTTCCATATTATTCACATTGAACGCACCAACTGCATAGCCGTTCTTGTAAGCCATCTCGAACATCTTTTTGGTATTAACCAACGCCATAGCATTCTCCTTAAAATTAAGAGTCAAAATTTAAGAATCAAAATTACATCATGCTCGATACTCGATTTTCTTCTATGAGTATCGACTATCGAGCATTTTTACTTGTCATTTTGTATTTCGATTTTTGACTTTTGCATTCTCATCTGGTCAGCCTCATGTATCTTCTCTGCCCGATTGCCAGCTCCGGTATGCCCTGGGGCCATATACTAAATACAACCGACTGTCTGTCCATCGAGTCGTCGGCGCTGTACGTAAGACCGCAATACACTCTGTGGTAGCGCCTTATAAGCGCTATTTCTCTTCGTACATTCGCACCATAGTCAAAATCATACTGCTGCGAAAAAACTATAGTATATCGTGGGTCGAGCACATAGGTAAGCGCAAAAGTAAACGCATTCGAGCCTTTCTCATTCCCAATCACGAGCCGCCTTAAATATCTACTGCCTATATAATAACTCAAATTAGGCCAGCGCAGGTGTGAAAAACCAACATTAAACTGCTGCACCACCGCGCTTTGCATATCAAAATTCATATCAGACAACACCGCACTGGTATCGCTCAGTCGCCATATATAGTCGGCTCCGAAGTAATTGCGCCTCGGCCCGAACATATCGCTGCTGCGCCTATCCCGCAACGGCACCGTGCCGCTGAATCGATTCATCAGCGGAATGAACGGCTTGTTCCAGATGAATCGATCCGGCGCCGGCGATGTGGTTGCCGAATCATTCACAAATGTAACATCCATATCCAGCCGCATCCAGTCAACAGTCCGAGCCTTATTACCAGTACCTCTTTTGGTTTGCAGCCGCTGAGAAATACCTACGTTCAACATATCACGTTGTTCAATGACCGAGTCGCTCTCGATAAAACCAACTGCCGTAACGTAAGGCCTTATAACATGCCGCAACTGGTTTAAATCCCAAAGGCGCGATTTGACGTCAGGAAAGACTTTCCAATACGGTTGCGATGATACCCGAAAGCCGGCCTCACCAAGGTAAACATTGTCTTCTCTGCCTGCTGTTGCACCACCAAGCTCTCTATAGAAACCGAGCCCGTCTTCATACGCTACAGTACCGGCCACAAAAGGCACCACTTTTGCCTTGCCAATTGTCATCGGCATATCAAGCTCGGCCCTCTCGGAGACAAACGTGAAGAATTTCTGCGACACCGCCGATGACCCAGACGCCATACGCTGGCGGAACCGACTGACCTGACTGTCGCTGTAGAACGTCAACCTGTCGTCAAGAAGCGACTGCCCCGTCCAGTGGAACTCAGCAGTGGGCATTTCTTCCAGCTTATTGACAAAATCGTTTATTCGCACCTTCCCCAAAAAGGAAAGGCCCCAGTTATCCTCGATACGCTTCAAATGAACGAGCGTCTCCTGCTCCTTGCCGACATTGAACTCACTACGATAATAACTCTCTATAAAATTCCGATCGGAAGTGTAGCTAACCTCGGAAGTAAGCTGCCAGTTATAGGGCAGGAAGTGCCTGTGCTGCCAGAAGAACCGACCGCGAAGCTCGCGTGGCGACTTAAGATCTCTTCGGCTGGCAGCTCTGCCAAGTCTGTCTTCGCCCCTATCGCGGATCCCGTACCCCAAAATTGTGCCAAAGTGATTCTCTCTTGCGTAATCAATCTGTACGCCGCTGCCGACGCCGCGTTTGCTATAGTAGTCTAACGCAAAAGTGCTGTCCGTTCCTTCCGGCTCTCGCAATCCTAACAGCCGAGCCAGGTACCATCGAGTCTCGAGCACCGCCCCCCACGTGCTGTCATAACCGGCATGGGCGCTTTTAATCGGACTATCAGGCCTCTCCAGATTACTACGTACAACAGGCAAATAGAAAATCGTTTTATCATACATCTTCAGGCTCACATCATGCATCAGTGCCTCATAACTACTTTTAGAGACCCTCTCCTCCTGCTCATCAATAATGGTTGTATCCGTGATAATTACACTCGAAGCGTTAAGTGAAATCTGAGGAAGGTAAAATTCACTGGTTGTCAAAGTGATGTTATCGGCCGCAAATATTTTTTCCGACAACCGCTTTAACTTCGCCGCCCTAACATAGACCGGTATCCCCTCGGATACATCGAAATTCCTCATCACTGCATTTATCGCAATCGCCTTTTTTCTTTCGAAGTCGTAATACATCTCGTCGGCCCGAATCGTTCGCCGCCCTTCAGTCATCACAATGTCGCCGGACATATAAATTGCACTGGCAGCACCCCTGGCTAAAATATCGCTGGCACCACCTCTGTCTCTGTCGGCCGCGAGCTGTTCCCCGACTGAAAATATAACCGCGTTATCAGCCTGCAATTCAAGCAAGCCGCCTTTTTCGTCCTGTTTCTGCCACAAATAAAACCTGCCAATCACCGTCGCAATCTTTGCCTCCTCGTCCCACTCTATCTTCGGCACAACCTCGCCCACAGGCGAAAGATTAAACGGATACCTAAAGCCCGCCTCTTTCTCTCGTGGTTCGGCAGCTCCTTCAGCCGACCTAGCGGTAACCAGCCCCTCTTCAGGCGGTCGTTGCGGCCGCACTTGCACCCGCGGCTGGGCCTCGATAGTCGTTGGCCCAAGCCCGACCGACTGCAACGCCGTAAACGCATTTGCGTAAAGCTCTAATCCACGAGGATCTGTGACTTCTCTTTGTACCGCCGTTGCAAAAACTTCACCGCTGACGCTAAACCAAACGACCGTCTCTTGACCCTCTTCAATCACCGCCTCACTTAAATCGACTGTCTGCGCGGCTTTAGCCTTTTCAACCGAAAGATTACCCTGTAGATATACCATTATTTTATGGTCAGCTTTGCCGCCGGATGCAGTTGCTGCACTTCCCAGCCATACCACTGCTTCATCGCTGGAAAACCCATTATCCCCAATCGACATCTCAAATCCACCTCGGAAGACGAGAATGTGCCCTGTGGTACTCAGTTTATAGCTAATGAGCTCCCGTCCCTGCAGGTGCAGATCCTGACCAACAAATGCCCCGACCGTCTGGTTTTCAACAGCCAATCCTGATTTTGTCGGCACGACCGCTGCCAAAGCCAATAAACCCAAAAAAGACAGTATTCTCTTTTGCATACTCACAAACCAGTATCGCTCATCCAGTCGGTCTTTCACACAATATGTATCCCCGGCCTCAAGCGAAGCGAAGGCACTCACGACGCCAGATCCCGCGTCTCCCGACGCGAGTCGGGGCGGCGGGCATCACGAGATTATAGCCGGTCGTTGCAGCAAAGCCAGCAAAAACCGTTTCTTTAGCGCCGATAACTTGATTTAACCAGAAGTTTCCTGTAATAATAAAGCCGTTGGAAAATAGCCCAAAGAAACAAGGCCCCTTTATGGCTGAAAATGCGTATTCAGAATACCAGAAGGCAGTTATATCAGGTTATTACGACAACCTTGATACGATAATGCTCCAGAGACTAAGCGAGCTGGTGACCGAGTTGTACTTAGCCGATACGCAGGCTAAGCAAGCTCGGCTCTGGAAAAGGGCCCGTAAGGCAATGGTAAAGCTAAAAATCCCGCCGGTAATCATCGACCATATTATGGAAAAACAAGATGTGGAAATATTAGCCAAGAACCTCCAGGATTGGCTGATTAACAGCAGGAAAAAATAAAGGGGCCCGAAAATGTTAAGCCCTAAATCTACAATCTTAATGATGTTATTGATCTGTGCAGCACTGCTATTGAATCCCGTCTTTGTCAAGCCACTTGCTGCAAGCCAATCGATTTCACAAGCCCCTTCTGCGCGAGAACTTCTCGATAAGTACAGCCAGGCGCTGGACTCAACAGAGAATTTCAATAGCCATTATGAATTAAGGGGTGAATACAGCGGACGGATTCCAGCCAATCACCCTTTTTATTCAACATATGGCGGCAACCGCTTTCGTTACAAATCCTTCGAACGTGGCATGTTCAGGTTTAAAGAAAACAAGGGTTACTATCATCAAGAATATAAATGGGGTTACTTCAATGAGAAATATAAAAATGTACCTGAGAAAAATCCAATTTATAGACTGCGGATAACAACTAAGAAGTTCAGCTATTTCCACCAAGTAATCAAGGACCGTTACCCATCGGGGTCGGCTCGACGAAATAAAAACACAATAGAAACAATAAAGGCCCCTAATTCTGATGTTGGTATTTCACATATATTAGGCTACATCGACACTGAAGAGCGCTTGGATGAAGTACTTCGCGAGGCGGTGCGTATTTCTGTCCGCGATAAAACCGAGATAATTCGTGGTTCTGCTTGTTATGTTATTGATGCTCATACAAAGTATGGAGAATTCTCAATATGGTTAGATCCGGAACATGGCTTTCACCCGGCTAAAGTGAGGCACAGGGCCAAGAAAGGTGAATATACACATCATCACATAATACCCATGGGGTCGATTGCAACAGGTTATTTAGACGTTCTTCAATTTAAACAAATCGATGATATCTGGGTTCCTATGGAAGTCAATGCAGGTTATCACCGGACGATAGGTAGTCCAAAATACTATATGGATGAGGATGTTCATTACAAGCACACCCAGATTATATTGAATCCTGATCATGATAAGCTCGGGTCGTTTGCCGATCCAATTTTCGAGGATCCGAATAACGACCCGGAACTTGTAAATGGAACGCGTGTGAGACTACATCGCAGGCCAACACGATATTTCTGGCAGGATGGCAAAGTCGTGGATAGCTCCGGTAATACAATCGATCTGACGTCGATGAACACAATTTCGCTTGTGGGCAAGGCTCTACCCGAACTGACGGGATTCAACCTCAAATTAAATCCCCGGTGGATTGAGAATAAAATGGTTCTTATCTGTTTCTTTGATATGAACCAGCGGCCTTCACGAAATTGCCTTATGCAATTGGCCCAAAAGGCAGAAGAATTGAAAGAAAAGAGCGTAGCGGTTGTGGCTGTGCAGGCCTCTAAAGTTAGCGAAAAAACACTTAACGGGTGGATTAAGAAAAACAATATTCTTTTCCCTGTAGGAATGATAACGGCGGATATCAAAAAGACTCGCTTTGCCTGGGGTGTCCGTTCACTTCCCTGGCTGATTCTGACGGATAAGGAGCACATCGTTAGCGCTGAAGGCTTTGCATTGGAAGAAATGGGTGAAAGAATCAAGGTGGCCGGTGGTGAAAAACATTAAGATGACAGTTGCAAGTTGAGTTCACCAAAAAATCTGACCCCACCACATAGAAATTTGGCCGTTGCTTCGGGACGGTTATAGTGATATACTACGCATAGCCGGCAGGGCCGACAAACTGATAATTCGCGTTTTCACTTTAATTCCAGATGGAGGCAAATATGCCTGAAGAATTTTCCGCTTCAGCAAAAGTTTATCCGACCGCAGAGCACGGCAAGTTCAGTATTCTTGACATGCTGGACTACTTTGAGAAGCACGGTGCAATGCGCGTCTCAGATTTGCATATCAAAGTTGGCGCTGCGCCCGCATATCGCATCGACGGCAACCTGGTAAAACTCAAAGGCCCAACCGTAACGCCGGAGCTGGCAAAGCAGCTTATCTACCCGCTTTTAAGCAACGAAAATCTGCGTAAATTCCGGGGCCAACACAGCGTAGACTGCTCCTATCGACGCGGCTCACTACAGTTTCGAATAAACATCTTCAGGGAAAACGACGGGATAGCCGGGGCAATCCGGGCCTTATCGCTGGATATACCGAAAGTTGAGGACATCGGCTTCCCGAATGACGTCTGGAAAGACATCATCAATCGCAGACACGGCCTGGTCCTTTTAACCGGCATCACAGGCGCCGGCAAATCTACAACAATCGCCTCGCTAATCCACCGAATCAGCGAAAAAAGTGCCTGCCGAATTATGACCGTCGAAGACCCTATAGAATACATCTTTGAGCAGAAACACTCGATTATCTCGCAGCGTGAGGTCGGAAGGGACGCCACATCCTTTCTTCAGGGATTAAAAGAAATGCTGCGCCAGGACCCCGACATAATATTCGTCGGCGAAATGCGCGACCCCGAGACGATAGCGATGACGCTTATGGCCGCTGAGACCGGTCATCTGGTCTTCTCCACGCTGCACACGAGAGATGCAACCGGCACGATAACGCGGATACTGGACTACTTCCCGGCCGGCAGACAGGCCGAGGTACGCAATCAGCTCTCACTCGGACTGGCATATATTGTAAGTCAAAAGCTTGTGCCCAAAAAAGACAAAGCCGGCAGGATTGTAGCGATGGAAATACTTAACAACAACTACGCCTGCGCCAACCTGATACGCACCGGCAAGGTAGAGCAAATGTATAGCCAGCTGCAAACAAAAACCCGAAACAAGCTCGACGAAAAGATGATGACGATGGAAAAGCACCTGTCTATGCTCGTAAAACAGGACAAGGTCGACCTGCTGGAGGCCAAAAAGTGGACCAACGACCTTAAAAGCTTCCTCGACTGCATGCAGCGGGATTAGATTCGTCATGCGTGGCGCATATCGCGCTAAAAGAAAACACAATACGATATACAATATATACGATACGATGATATGACCATCCAGTTCAACTGCCCCAATTGCAATGCGGTGATTGCCTTTGACGACAAACACTGTGGAAAACGCGCCCGGTGCACCACCTGCAGACAGCTCTTTATAATCCCTTCCAAAGACAACGAAAAACCGAAAAAAGTCGAACCACCCAAAGAAAAAGAAAAGGGCGAGCCGCTGCCCGGCTTTTACCGGGCCGTGTTGATCGATAGCTGGAAACTTTTCACAAATCCGAAAAATGCAGCCGGTTTTGCGTTGATACTGACAGTGGTTGTTTTCAAGTTTTTCACAGCCGGTTGGAATTTTAACATTTTTATACAGGGCAATTGGCTTTCTTTTGATTTTTATATACCTTTGGGATGGATTTTGAGAGCGGCGGCGTGGGGATGTTTATTTTGGTTTTATACGGAAATGATTTACTCAACCGGTTTTGACCAGGAAGAGATGCCGGTATTCACTCTTGGAGGATTTTACGGATTCATCTGGAAAATTGTTAAGTCTTTATACACAATTTTTATTATTCTGCTGGTTGCTGGAACGCCTTATATTATTGCTTTTCTGATACTAAAAAAAATGCAGATAGAATCGTCTGTTTTCTTATATATACTGATGCTTGGCGGACTTTTTCTTCTTCCAATTGCAATACTAACCGTTGCTGTAGGAAAAGAACTCACAATGTTAAGATATGATTATTTACTGATACCTATCTTTCGTGCTTTTACACCTTATCTGGTAACTGTGATTTTGCTTGGCGTTGCTGTTATTGTTCAAATGCAAACGGCACAGTATGCACGCCAGGATTATATGGAAGCTATCGGCTATTTATTGCTGAATATTGCTCTCCAAGCGGTTTTCTTAATTGCAATGCGCTCAATCGGTCTGTTTCACCGACACTATAGCTACTACTTGCCCTGGTAAAGTGTAAAAATTACGTGGTCGGGCAATTTGTTACAGGATATCTCTCAAACACTATACATTATACGAAATACCAGTGACAGAGCTATAAAATATGACGATTCAGTTCAACTGCCCTAATTGCAATGCGGTGATCGCTTTTGCCGACAAACACTGTGGAAAACGTGCCCGGTGCACCACCTGCAGACAGCTCTTCATAATCCCTTCCAAAGACAACAAAACACCAAAGAAAATTGAACCGCCCAAAGAAGAAAAGGGCCAGCCGATACCCGGCTTTTACCACGCGGTATTTATCGACAGTTGGAAGCTGTTTGCAAGGGCACAAAACGCAACGGGCCTGGTCTTTGTCACAGCGGCCGTGTGCTTCAAGTTCTTTACAGGCCACACAGACTATTCCTGGACTATGGGGGCAATCAGATTTCAGGCTCCGGTCGGACTCGTAGTAACGCTGGCAGCGTGGGGATGTCTGTTCTGGTACTATATGGAAATAATCTGCTCGACGGCGTTGGATATGGAAGAGCTGCCGGACGTCTACATGGGCGGTTTTTTCGGATTCATCTGGAACGTCCTCAAGTCTTTATGCATCTTTACTATTGCCCTTGTAGCAGTTGAGTTGCCGTGCATCGTCTCCATCATAATATCCAGGAGTATGGGTTTTGATTGGCCGCTTCTGACCCATATGTTGAGCCTTGCCGGCCTCTTTGCCTTTCCAATGGCAATTCTGACTTTTTCAGTCGGGCGAGATATTACAACGGTATTCCGACCAGGCTATATCCTCAAGCCTATCGCCAGAGCTTTCTGGCCTTACTTCACGGTCGTTGCTCTGTTTGTATTAGCCTGGCAGCTCCAACTGCTTACCATCGAATACGGCGACCTTCTGGGCAGGGACAAGGTTATTATTGGATTGCACCTGCTTGCTAACTTGGCGGTTCAGGCCTTAGCTATCATATCAATGCGTTCAATAGGCCTATTCTGCCGCCACTATGGCTGCCATCTACCCTGGTAAACGCCGCAGCAATCTCAATCTTTCTCAAAATCAGGACAGCTTCCCGGCATCTTAATCAAGACATTTCTTCAGCAGCCGTTCCAAAAGCTCCATCGGCAGGCCCATTACGTTTGTCAAACTGCCATCTATTCTCTCAACGAATTCATCGCCGCTTTCCTTTATAGCATAGGCTCCGGCCTTATCCTGCCAGGATTTGCTTTTGATGTGTTCACGGATTTGCTCAGCAGTCAATTTCTTAGGATAAACGGTCGTGGTCTCACTTTCGCTCAACTCAGTGCCATCGCTCAGCCGGACAATCGCAACTGCGGTTATTACCTTATGTGGCCCGCTGAAGAGTTTTTTGGTAATCTGCTCGGCTTGCCTTGCATCAGCGGGCTTGCCAATAATCTGGCCCTTAAAATCCGCAACGGTATCGGCACCGATGACCAGGCAGTCCTGGTACTTCTCCGCGACATTTTTTGCCTTGGCCAAGGCCAGCCGCTCGGCATATTCACAGGCCCCAAGGCCCTCAGCTGGAAAAGCTGACTCATCAATATCCGGCTGAACAACCGTAAATTTATAGCCGGCTTCAGCCAATAATTGTCTTCGCCGGGGCGAGGCTGAAGCTAAAATGATGGATACCGGACATTGTTCAGACATAAATCTTCGGTCTTGGGTCTTCAGTCCTGGGTCTTAATTATTTGCCTGCAAAAAGCTAAGTACTCTGTCTCGATTTGGTCAAAGTCATCGCCGATATACTCTTCAAATAACAACTGGCCGACAATTCGGTTCCACAGGATGCTCCTCGGGATGTTTCTATCTGTTGCGATCCTTCCGCTGACCTCACTGAGCGGCCAATCTCCTCTTAAGCCGCCCTGGAGCAACTGACGATAAACACCCAGCCTTCTGCCGTAACCTGCTTCCCGCAGAAACCGCACCAGCGCATAGGATTGGCCGTAAAAACCTATTATCGCCTCAGTCTCATCCGTAGCAAGCACTTCGCCGGGGTTTATAGCTATCAATTCTTTCAGCGGCATCATTTTGTTATTTATCAGCGTTTTCTTCAGTGCGTTTAACCGGTACATATTTTCGGCCGGCTCAAAATAAAACACGCCCTGTTCAGTTCCGTGCGCCTCAAAGAGCATCGCGACACCTTCGTCAAGCCAACTCGGCAGACGAAACTTAAAGTGCCTGCCGTTAAACTGATGCCAGCCCTCGTGCCCGAGAGCAAAGAAAGTCCGCTCTCTGCCAATATTATATGCCACGCAGGCGCCATTATGGTAATAGGCACCGGCCTTTATTCTGCAAAACAGCTTC
>CAYGBH010000062.1:0-13997 GCA_964348055.1 uncultured Pirellulales bacterium | reverse complement strand
CAGCGGCGTAGCTGAGCAAACATAAATTGGAAATCCCATATTTATGGGAAATTCCGGATTAACTTCTTTCGCGAGATAAATGAAAGGCCTTAAATAGTCAGGTTTAAGGTCATAGAACGTTTTTGATTGCGAAAGAAGACAAAAAGAGAGGAGAGCTAATCATGAAAAACAAACACTTTTACCCAATTTTTATTCTTTTGTTATTCCTAGCCGTTGGCATTCAACCAACCCTTGCGACAATTAATCTAACCGATACCGGCTGGAAAGACGAAAATGGAGATCCTCTACCCGCGGATGATTACTTATGGGATCAAGGTTCTCTAACTGGCACACTGAACACGAATGTGTTCGAAACGATTCAAATATCCAGTAGCGGAACCTCCCCAACAGATAACCTGATTCTCGATGGCGCAGGACATACAGTGAACCTAGGTGGTTCATCAGTTTATCATGGTGTCGTCGCTGCTGACAGACATTATGTCACTATCCAAAATCTAAATGTTATTGGATGTGCCGCAGGAATTACCCTTAATCCTTCCGGCTACTGCAACGTGATAAACAATACTATCTCGAATTGCCAGAAAGGGATCTTTATGTGGGAAGCCGGCACCTGCTTAATAGAAGGCAATACTGTCTCGAACAACGACACTGGAATCCTCATTCAGTATGGCAGCATATACAACACTCTAAAAAATAACACCATCGAGAACAACACCGTTGGAATCAGCATTACTGACACGTCACAGGACAACACAATCTACAATAACAACTTTATGAACGATCTTCCGGGGCAGAAGCAAGCCACAGTGTACAACGATTTCAATTTGTTTAACCTACCTGTGGCGGAAGGTGGCGGCAACTACTGGAGCAACTGGACGAGTCCCGACAACGACAGCGATGGATTTGTGGACAATCCCTACTCCATGGACCCTTGTTGGCAAGAGAAAGATTATTTTCCATGGGTCATCGAAAATGGTTGGCTCTCTCCGGAATTGCTGATTGAAGCACTGATT
This sequence comes from uncultured Pirellulales bacterium, assembly GCA_964348055.1. Lineage (GTDB taxonomy): Bacteria > Planctomycetota > Phycisphaerae > Sedimentisphaerales > Anaerobacaceae > JAUXAL01. The sequence continues at coordinate 12,984 of CAYGBH010000062.1, read as the reverse complement.
GGTAAGGTTGAGCTCATAAATGGGAACTATGGGATTAGCAATGCCCTTGATGCGAAGCTGCAAAACGCTCTGGACGCCCTGGAAGCAAAGAATGCGGGTCAGAGGCAGGATGCGGTCAACAAGATGGAGGCCTTTATCAACGCCGTCGAGGCCCAAAGTGGCGACAAGATTCCAGTAGAAGTTGCCGATGAACTAATCGCCGACGCACAAGCCATTATTGCCATGCTGTAGTCTGGGTAATCTGACCTGCGAAAAAATAAAAGTCGACATCGGCTGTTACTAAAAAGGCTGTGAGACCCGAGGCAATCGGGCTCACGGCCTTTTTTAAATCTTCTTCAGAAGCCCTTATGGTCTCATAAATAGATTGATTTTAACAAGGCTGGCAGCTGTCCTGTCATTTTCCTCATTATGAGCCGCATTTTGCTAATTTTGTCCCGGTTTCAGGCCGATAAAGATTTGTTAAAAGACTCTGTGGCGAAGAAAGTCTAATGATTTAACATAAATGACCTTTGAGGTTTAGTGGGAATGTTAGGATTACATAAGTCGAAAAAGAAGACCGTCCCGGCTAAGATACTCGTTATCGATGACGAACCTGATTTGGTCAGCACAATCCAGGGCAGGCTTGAATGGTGCAAATTCGAGGTTGTTGCCGCCAGCAGTGGAGAGGAAGGATTAGAGAAAGCAGCGAATGAAAAACCGAACCTCATCCTGCTCGATATTAATATGCCGGGTATGAACGGCCACGAAGTGCTCGATCGCCTCAGGAATCGCCCGGACTTACGAGATATACCTGTAATAATGTGCACTGCGCTCTGCGAGGCGGAAGATATAGCTAAGGCTTCATCATATGGAGTCAAGGACTATATTGCCAAGCCGTTTGATTTCTCTGACCTGGTTGAGAAAATTTCCAATGCTTTGGGCAGCAAAGCGGGGGGCGAACACTGAGCAGTGTAAGAAGAAAAAAAGCAAGGCGAAACCACGATTCCATTCTCACAAAACATTATACACCAACGAACCTGTCAGCAAGTTAGTAGTTCTGCTGATATCTGATAATCTGGACAATCAAACGGCACTGAAGGTCAAGTCAGTTATAAGATTAATGATAAGGTTATGGAAGATACAAGGAACAAAATTCTGCTGATTGAAGACAACAAGCTTGACCAGATGGCGTTTGAGCGTTTTGTAAAAGATGAAAAGCTTCCCTATGATTGCACGGTAGCGGCGTCCGTTTCACAAGCTCAAAGTATATTGGCTTCTGAGCAGTTTGACACCATAGTTGCTGATTACTCGCTTGGGGATGGAACAGCAATTGACATACTGGATGCGGTTAAGGATATCCCTATTATAGTAGTTACCGGGGTCGGTGGCGGAGAAGCGGCTATCAGAGCCTGGAGGGGAGGCGCTTATGATTATATTATAAAAGACTCCGAACAAAATTATCTTAAATCCATCCCAAAAACAATCGAAAATGCCATTTATTGCAAGAAAATGAGGGAAGCTCTTGATAGAAAACAGAAGAACCTGGAGGCAATATTTGACGCAACACCAGTTGGCATGCTGTTAATCGATGGGAATATGATAATCACTCGTGTTAACTATACTTTCAAACAGATGGTGAAGAAAGAATATCGACAAATTATTAATCAGCAAATAGGCAGTGCTCTGTGTTGTATTAACAGCATTTGCAATGAGAATGTGAAAGAGTGCGGATATGGCCCAGTCTGTAAAGATTGTCAGATCCAAAAGACCATAGAAACTGTATTCGACTCCGGACTATCTGTTCGCGATATTGAAATCCATCCTACTCTTAAAGTTGAAAACCAAGAGATTATGCCCTGGTTCCGCATGGGTGTTGAGCCAGTAATAATAGATGGTAGCAAATTTGTAATCGTCACACTTAGTGACATTACCGAGAACAAAAAGGTAGAGTACGAACGCCGGTTAGCAGAGGATAAGTACCGGATGATTTTCGAAAACTCGGCGGTTGCCATCACGATAGTGGACCAGCAGGAACAGGTCATTTCCTGGAACAGGTTTGCGGAGGATCTTCTGGGTATGGGCAAAGAAGACCTACACCTCAGGCAGGTGAGATCGTTTTACCCTCTTGATGAGTGGGAAAAAATAAGAGTCTACAATGTTATACAAAAAGGGATGCAGCACCATTTAGAAACCAGGATGATTAAGAAAGACGGCAGCATAATCGATGTGGATATTTCGCTAAGTGTTTTGAAAAATCCCGAAGGTGAAATCATTGGTTCGATAGGAGTCATTAGAGATATTACAGAGCGCAAAAAAGTAGAAGAGGCACTCAAAGAAACAATGGAGATGAAATCACAGTTTATATCTACAGTTTCACACGAACTGCGGACCCCGCTGGCTGCCATGAAGGAAGGGATCGCTATTGTTTTGGATGGAGTAGCTGGCAAAATTAATGGAATGCAGAAGAAATTCCTCGACATCGCAAAAAGGAATGTTGAGAGACTCGAGGTTTTAATTAGTGATGTTTTGGATTTTCAAAAGATTGAAGCTGGCAAAATGAAGCTGGATATACAGAGTAACAATATAGAGGAAGTTGTGTCAGAAGTTTACGAAACAATGTCTCTTTACGCAAAGAAAAACGAAGTCGAGCTATCGCTTGAGTCTGTCGAGGAACTGCCCAAAGCAAAATTTGACCGCGCTAAAATTATTCAGGTTCTGACAAACCTGGTTAGTAACGCCATCAAATTCACCCCCGAAAAAGGCCGGGTATCTGTTAGTATTCAGCACCAAAATGAAGAATTGATTATAACCGTCAGCGATACCGGTATGGGGATACCTAAAGAGGCGCTTCCGAAGATATTTGAGCGTTTTTACCGTATAGACCGACCCGGCAAACAGATTCAAGGTACGGGCTTAGGGCTTGCTATTGTTCACAAAATCGTGATGATGCACAACGGTAGAATTGAGGTAGCAAGTGAGTTAGGCCAAGGCTCTATCTTTACTGTCCTTCTACCACTGGATCCCAAGCCCTTGCAAAAGAACTTGGCTGCAAAAGCAGATAAAATATTAAATAATTCGATTGTTAATTAGTGCTGGGCAGTGGGTAGAAATCGCTGCAGGCCAGTGATAGAACGAGACTAAACTACGTGGCTCTCTGAAGATTTTATTGAGGTGTACTGAATAGGACTTAAGCTGACAATCAGGCAGAACCATAGCTACCGTGGGCGCCTGCCCAACTCATTCAAGGCTTTGATCTCTTAAAGATCTAACGGCGGGATTTACCTTCTTGGTGTTTCAACGTCTACCACATTTCCCAGAATCTCTACTTGTTTTTGGTGGAGAACGGTGTTTTCTTGCCTTAGCTTTTCATTGGTGGCTGATAATTGTTCCATTTTTTCACGTAGCTGTTCGTTGGTGACTAATAATTCGGTGATCTGCAGATTAAGGCGATGCTCAGATTGTCTGTGCTTGGAGAATACCCAGAATAAAAGTACGACCGATATTATTAGGGCAACCACCGCAAAAACTGCTAACCACACCTCGCCTGAGGAGTCAGTACTCAACGGATTCATGGAAGCTTTCCACCGCTCAAATCGTGTTAGCGCCAAAGAGATAACGTGTAGCCCTTGTATTGTCATGTTTTCTGTTATCATATCGCACCTCTACAATTTCATCGGCTCGAAACTTGAGGTACTTTGGGATTTTTTTGCATTTGCAGCTTTTTTTGTACTCTCCAAAAGCACGTAAACCTTGTCTCAAAACACCTCTCAGTCAAAAATTGAAAGTTCTTTACGAATGCACATCTTAGTACTAAACGATCATCCTGTTTTACGATAACGATAGTGATAACCAGGAAAAGACAAGAGATAATCCGTAGATTGGACCTAAGGGAAGTAGAGAGGTCTGCCAAAATCATGCCGTTACGCCGCTTTTGTCCAATACCTTCTGAATAATTTTAGCTAACTCCTGCTTGCTGATCGGCTTGAGGATAAATTCTTTTATGCCTATGCTCTTGAGCTCCTCAGGATTGACGTTCTCAGGAAATCCGGAACACAGAATTATTGAGATGTCGGGCCTAATCGAGATGAGCTTTTTGGCCAACTGGGTGCCAGTCATATTTGGCATAACCTGGTCGGTGATGACAAGATCGAACTTTTCAGGTTCCTCTTGAAATGTTTCCAGAGCATCAATACTGCTGGTCTTGGCAATGACGTCAAATCCGAGCCGTTCCAATATCTGTCTTGTGGCATTAATTACCATCTCTTCATCATCTACTAAGAGTATCAGCTCCCTGTCCTTAGTAGTCAACTGCGACGATTGAGGCTCCTGAATCTCGCCGCCTTCAATCCTGGGAAGGAATATATCAAAGGTAGTGCCTTTGCCTGGCGTACTACTAACAGTGATTGCCCCATCATGGCTTTTGATGATTCCATGAACTACAGAAAGTCCTAGTCCAGTCCCCTCATTGACCTTTTTTGTGGTGAAGAACGGTTCAAAGATTCGTTCTACAACTTCTTTCTCCATTCCACAACCGGAGTCACTCACGCTAAGATTCACGTAGGGGCCCGGCACCAAATGCTCATCACCGATTCTGGTCTCCGACTCAATATCGACATCCTCAAGGTTGACTTCCAACAGACCGCCTGCCTCACCCATCGCGTGCGAGGCATTTGTACACAGATTCACCAACACCTGATGAATTTGAGTCGGATCGGCCAGAACCATACTGGAATCTGCGTGAATCTTTCGACTGATCTTGGTTGTTGCAGGCAATGATGAGCGAAGCATTCCAAGAACTTCCTTGATAATAGAGCTAATCTGCACAGGCTCTTTTTCCTGTTCCTGTTGGTCCTGGTCCTTTCGGCTAAAGGTTAAGATTTGCTTTACCAGCTTTGCTGCGCGGCCAATGCAGGATAGTATTTGTTCCAGATTATCCCGCACGGCACTTTCCTCCGGAAGATCATCAAGTGACAATTCCAAGTAACCGCGCATCGCACCCAGAATATTATTGAAATCGTGCGCGATACCACCTGCTAATGTACCAATAGCTTCCATCTTCTGTTGCTGGCTAAGTTGAAGTTCCAGCTCCATCTTTTCCTTCTCAGCCTTCTTGCGTTCGGTAATATCAAGGCCGTAGGCATTTATATAACCTGATCCAACTATAGGTTGTAAAGTTATTAAGAACGTTTGTCCATCATCGCAGTTCAACTCATATGTTGCACTACTACCCGAACCGTAAACCTCCTCTATCTTCTTGCACCAGAGCTCGGGCAGAAGCTGACCTTCTTGGACTTGCCATGTCTTGAGCACAGGTGAGCTGGCATCATTCGCGTAAAGAATTTTACAATCTTTTGATATTCTGAGGACAGGATTGGGGTCTTCGCTCGGAAATTTAGCCAAATTCTTGATTTCTTCAATCGCTTTCTTGCTCTCAGTTATGTCTCGGATTATCCCCTGTACAATCTGTTTACCATCCACCAGCATTTTTGAAATGGCAACAGTCACCGTCCTGTTTTCTCCCCTTCCCGTCAGGAGCTCCGTTTCAATATTACTCTTAAGGCCTTTGCCAGATTTACCTAACAAACTATGATAATCTTCCGCCTTGTCCTTGGGGTAGAGCGTGGTATGATGCTGCCCAACTATCTTCTTTCTCGATTTTCCAAAGAGTTCCTCGGCCGCCTTGTTGCAGTTCGTGATAACGCCGCTCTCGACATCTATCCACACAATAGCATCCTGTGCATTGGCGAACGCCAGTCTGAACTTGTTTTCACTTTCCTGTAACGCCTTGTTTATTTTTCTTTGCTCAGTGATATCAGACGTGATATGAACAGCTCCGACAAGCTCACCATCATTGTTTATCAAAGGATCTACCTTAATTTTTATCCATCTGTCACCTATTTGAAAATCTGTTGTCTCACTGCGTCGATTTTCACACATGCGCACGAGTGGACACGTCTTTACCGGCTCTGATACACCGTGGAGGAGTTCACAGCAGCTTCGACCAATTATCTCGTTATACGGTCTCTTCAAGAACCGTGTCATGGCGATGTTACACTGGAGTATTTTGCCTCCACTCTTATCAACAATACAAACGCCATCGGTAATGGCATTGAAAGTCTCTTGCCATTCCCGAGCAAAAGCATTAAGCTTCTGCTTTGTCTCCACGCGTTTCTGACGGCGTTTTAGCTTTTTGTGTACAACGAACCAGGCAAATGTAATCACCGCCAAAATGATGCCGGCCGTTGCAAAAGCCACCTGAATTTTCTGCCAATCTTTGTCACGCCGATCTTCCAAAACTCTAATCGCATTGCCAACGAACGTTTTCATCCCTTCATTATATGCATTCCTTTGCTCTTCATACTCCGGACTTTGGAGTAAAGCCGCAGCTTGGTCATGTTTTCCCTGACGCACCAGCTCAAGAGCCTCATTTTCCATTGTGTCAAGCTTGTCATCGACAAATATCGCTAAGGCTTCCTCTGCGTTCACAGCATCCACAGCATCACTTTCAAAAACTTGCCCAATCTCTTCGACAGTAGCTTTTATTCGGGGGCCAAATTCTTCGTGCCGACTTGCCCACTTCGGATTTCGGTCGGCTGTGGCCATTTTCGCTGACATAGCGAGGACCTCGTCACGGTACATAATAGACCCCTCTATTCTGATCAACTGCTCGAGTTGAGTTTCAGTGGTCCTGATATGCACATATGAGCGCCAAGCTTGCCAGGAAAGTCCTGCGAGTATTGTTACCGCAACCAACAGGAGCAACACACATCTCTTCGTAGTGAATAAGCCAACTTCTCGAGCATGATAACGGGATGGAAGGTTTGTTTGTTTGATTGATTGTCTACAACTGTTCATTTCGCAGTCTTTCGCCCCTGCTGTTGCCAGCAATCATGTTACCAGATGCGTTTAAAGTTTTTAGCTGAACCATCCAAATCATGCGTGTTCATGTCTGACAATACGCTTTCCATGGCAATCTCTTTGGGATGCCTTTTAAACCCGCTTGTAAAAGCGGCTTTTTTCTGACAATAGAATCACACCGATGAATATATCGTTCTAAATAAGGCCATTAGACGGCCGAACAATGTCAGAACTACAAAATCTTTTCCCACATTAGAAGGGGCAATAAGGCGAGGCTTTATGCGCTTTATTATAGGGCGTACTGGGGCGCTTTCCAGGGTCTCCACTAACTATCGGACCAAGTTCTCGGTTATCCAAGAAAAAGGTGTATCCTTCCTCCTGTTTGTCACTCCATGAGTAGTAGAAAGGAGAAAAGTGAAATGAACGCAACTCTAAATCCGTACACAGGTAACCGCCACATTGGTAGACGCCAACGACACCCTTCTTACAGTCGATACCGAGGAATACCCCCCGAAGGACTTCAGCGAGCTCCGCCAAGACGAGAGCCAAGACGGGTCGGTCAGCTTTCCCGCTACCGTCAATATCATTGCGATGATAACGCAAGCACCTCGATGCCGCAGATTACCGGCTGTCCTATCAAAGGCGTCAATGTCAACGTCAAGTTCCTTGCTGAGTTAATCCCCGAGAACTCTCTGACGATACCGCGGCCGTCGGACCCTGCGTGTTGGGCGATATCAAAACTATTCAGGACCCGCCGGCCCTGTACGGTGACGTCGAACACACGCTGTCCTACCTCGGCGTTCTCAGGCTCTGCAAAATACAGTCGAACCAGGTACTCAGCTTCTGCGGTATTGTTCAGTGGAACTGTCACATTGGTCAGGCCAATAGCCCCTGAGGCTGTGACCCATCCCAAGCTCTCACCCTCGAACCGGGCCGCGTGGTGGCGGAACCACCGGGCGTCTGTCGGAACGGTCGTAATGCCAATATCGGGAGACGGGCCGCCAACGCTGGGGTAATCCAGCCATAAGACGCCGTTATCGGCAAGGCGGTCACCCGGAGCTCCGAAATTGATACCGACTTTTGTGATTGGCCCATTGGCCCGACCAAGCGTAGTATACGTCCACATCTCAGCCTCAGGCATATGGACCATGGCCAGGGATGTCTGGTTCTGGTAACCACATATGCACGTTCGGGTATAATCCGGTGCGTTGAGCACGCCGTTGGCCGGGATGAGGTTGGATGAGCAGCCCGATTTGAATCCACCGAAGTTACCCGTGCCGCTGTCATTGCGCATGTCATAATAGCCCGCCGCTCCGGAGCGGAAAGCGAGCAGATATTCGGAGCCCACCGCCGTATTACAACCATATGTGCGCGAGAAACCCCAGGGTACTAACCTGCCGGTAATGGGATGTTCTCGCATGTAGGTTGTGCCCGTCAGGATATTACGAGCACCGCCCCCGCCGCCGGGTGCCTGTTCGATGACCATATTACCAAGAAGCAAACACGGCCCACCGGCAGAGCTGCCTTGTTCCCAGAGAACCCCTCCGCTACTGCCATCGTAGGCAATCTGTCGGGTCGGCTCATCCGGGACCATATCTCGTGATTTCCTGCCAGTTTGAAGCAGGACATCATATTCCTCAGAATAGCCCAGCCACGTGCCGAAAATGTCACGGGTAGTACTCCATATCTCTTCACCTGTTCTGACGTTCAATGCAAGCAGTTCCCACGGCGCACCGACACTGCTGGCATAAATGCCACGACGTTTCAGCATGTCAACATGACCGGGAGCAACCCTGTCTATGCAGTACAAAATGTTATTTCCGACGATGATTGTGTTATGGTGGAAGGCGTGATTGGCTTGCCGCCGCCACAAAATATTGCCGTTATGACGATTCATCACCAACAGGTCCTTGCTGCCCGTCTCGCTGTGGTTATCTTTGTAACCAACAGTACCGTTATAGGGAATCGGGTTTGCGGCCACAACCAACAGGTCGTCCCAGATTTTGACCTGGCCGAAAGTGGCGTGGCCGTTAGCCGGGTCGCTAATGACGAAGGTGCTGATTGTTGCCCCATTTTTTGGATCAAGCCTTCGGCATTCAGTGCCATAGCATATATAAACCCCATCGGTGGCCGTGGCATAATTGGAGCCGATAGCGTTGGCTCCCGCTTCGTGAGATATGTAGTCATAGTGTACTCCAACGCCCGGCAGGCCGGCTTCCCACAGCACTTGTCCGGTGTAGACGTCTAAGGCGCGCATGATGTTTGGGCCTTCGATAAACAATCGGCCACCGACTACCTGTTCTGATGGGCCGTGACCATGGCGCGGCAGAATCCTATTATAAGCATTGCCCCCGTGACTGGAGCCTCCGAACCAGAGCAGCCCCAGCGGCGGCTTGACCAGCTGGTCTTTGGACACCACAGAGTTAGACGCATCCGCATAATTATGAGTCCAGTCGGCTGAGCCCGGTAATGCACCCACACGCTCCAGCAGCGCAAAATCCCCTATAAGAGTCACATCCGCATTGACCAGCCCGCCGCTTGCCGCGCCCTGTTGCAGCAGCTCCAGCGCATCAGACGAAAAACAGGCCTTACCGCCGTAAGGTCGCAGCGAATAGAAAACCTTTTCTACAAAAGTGTTTTCATCAGCTGCTCCTGCTGCAAGAAGGTCTTGTGAAACGATAAGCTGCGCCAGGTAAGGTGGCAGTTGCGCCGTACAAATGTCACCGACAAAGGCACTAAGGCGTTCGCTGGGTATTCCCATATCATCCCACCGCCGACGCAGTGTCTCGATTTTCGCGGCATCGGGGTCGAGACCTATAATGCGCAGGTCATACGGATACGGATAATCATCCTTGTGCAGATAATGCTGACGGGCAAGCTCTTCCATTAGTCTGCCGGTTCCTACGCCCAGAACGAGACAGTAGCCCTCATCGGCTCCTGTTGCCGCCAGAACGGCTTGCGCTTTTGTGGTCCATTGGTCTTCGGCAGGCCATGCGATGGGGTCCACAACTTTGTTGATTATGGGGGGGTTCGACACGTTTGTACCCCCATAACAGTAAATGCGTCCTTCCACTGTTACCACGAAAAGTTTGTTATCACCTGCGAGCATACAGGCAGGCGTTCCAGTGATGGATTTCTCCCATCGTTCGCGGCCCTGTCCTGGAGAAATTATGCTACCGGAACTGCCGGCATACAAACGGTCACCCGCCATGCAGAAAACCTTTCTCCCTAAGACGTCAGCATAGTTTTCGCTTTCAGTCATGACGGCTCCATCGGTGAGGGAACCGGCCCTCGAACCGTCGGAAAGTTTATATAAACCGTTGCAGTTGTTGAAATACTCTCCGAAAGCCGCGACATGGTTCGTGCTGTTCTTATTGTTTTCTTGAAAATGAAAGTAAAGGAATTCACCGGTATTTCTGTCAAGCCCTGCAGCGACGGCCCGGCCGTTGGGAACCACCAACCTATCGTCGATAGCCACCATGTACCCCTGGGGTGCCAGGGCGCCGAATGACACCGAACCACCATGCGGCTGAGTCATGTAGACCGAACCGCTTCCATCGTTTATCCAGACAACTTCACCTGTCGCCGCGTCCAGAGCGTAAACAAACGAACCCATGAACGGCCAGATGCCGGCGGCAAAGTAAACAGTAGCATCAAGTATGGTGGGCGCTCCCCGCGCCGGCCAGGCCGAACCCAGACGCTTGTTGCCGAGGGCCTTTCGGTCCGTTGGCGCCCCACGAAATTTCCACAGCAGCGCTCCATCCTCGGCGTTCAGGCAATAAAGATAGCCGTCATCGGAGACAACAAAGAGCTTGTCAAACCAGCCTGCGGGAGCCATGCGGATAGGTGCATCGGTGTAGAAACGCCAGATTTCAGCTCCTGTATCGGTGTCGTAGGCTGTAACGCTGTCGTTGCGTGACGAGCCGACAAACATCTTGTTGCCCAGGACAATCGGTGCGTAGTAATGGTCGAAGGTTATCCTCGGCTCATCCGGCCAAGCCGGTTCCAATTGAGGTAGTACCAGTACCCACCGAAGATAGAGGGCCGAGGGCAGTTCAACAGGACTGGCTCCGCTGCGGTTCGAGTCATACCGCCACATGGGCCAATCCGGCGGAAGGTCGCTGGCGTTGATCGTATAGCGGTGTTCAGTGATACTGCCCAGGCTCGCGTTACTCGGATTGCTCAGGACCACAATGATTTTCTCGCTGGGCTCTGGAGCAACGTCGTCAACAATAGTTATGTTGATGGGCTGCCAGGTGACTCCAGGAGCGAAGGTCAGCGTCCCGTCCCCAAGCAGTGTGTAGTCGGCCGGGCTTTCAGCCGTGGTGCCATCGGCCTTTACCGCATAGTTCACCGTGACGGTCTCAGTGCAAGGCTTCGACAACATAACTACCAGGAATACCGACCCCGCGGATTCATCGCCGCTCGAGGATGCCTCCAAGAACCGGACTTTCGGTGAACTGTCGATGATTGTGTAGGTGTGTTCGGTGATGGTACCTAGGCCTGCATCCAAGCTCCCTGCACTGGGATTGGACAAGCTAATTTTAAACTGCTCATCGGCCTCAGGATTACCGTCGGCGACAATCGTGATGCGGATGGTCTGTGAGGCGACGCCGGGTGGGAAGGTCAGTGTACCGGTGGCCAGATGCGGCGAGTAGTCGTTACTATTGGTTGTGATGTCCGTTACTGCATAGTCCACCGTGACGGTCGCAGTAGGAACCGCGGGAGACAAATTAACATTTATGTCCACCGTACCGCCGTCCTCGGGTCCACTCGAAGCCGCCTGGGCAAAGCCGACGGCACAGTCCTTCGTGCTCCATTCAAGATGCAGCTTTGAGGGCGTCCAGCCCGATCTATCATATGAAGTCGCGACGCGTGCCCCCGTGCCGGTAATAATGACAACCAGCGCATTGCCCTGTGACCAGCCGCTCCTGTTCACAATCTCCTGAATGATGGCCGACAGGTCCGGCGTCCTCTGGTCGGGACCCGCCTGCCGCGAAAGGGTCCAATTCGGCGGCGACCAGTTGACCAATGCTCCAGTCCTGCTTCGCGATGAGACGTTGCGCGCCGAAGTGGTGAATGTCGCAGCGTTGTCGGCGGCCTGCCCCTGAATCGTCAGGTTGCATGGATTCACATTCCTGGTCTCGTCGCAGGTGAACTGAATATATGCGCTCGTGACTTGGGAGCCGGGTGGGATATTCACGCCTTGAAAGCGTATCCCTACAGTTTGCACGACGCTAGGGTCCTGAACGAGTTCCAGGTCAGTGCTGGTCAAGTTCACCCCGCCACTAGGGCGTTCCTCGGCATCGTCACTGGACTGGGTTATCGCAATATCCTGTGACCCTGTATAAGCTGCGTTGCTCAGACTAAAGACAACCCCCACTATCATAATTACAAACCATGTTTTTGAAAACATAAGCCTACCTTCATATAGTGCTGTTGTTGATTTTTTATTATTGGTCGCGTTAGAGTACAATAATCAATACCAGCCCGTGCTCAGGGCTAACTGAAATGATATTCTTTACTACCTTTTCTTCTGGTGTTTTCCTGCCTCCTGAAAACCTATTTAAGCTAACCGGCAAGCCGAATGCATTGTACGTCGGAAGCCAACGATGTTGTATACATTATACTTATTCGACATTATATATGACTTTAGCATAAAAAACAACAGTTTTTTACAAAATTGAAAAGTAAAACATGAAATTGAAAATATTCGACCCAATTTCCACGATTGCTATGACTCGCTGGAAGTCTTATAATTGAAACCCGTATGGTTTGTGCTCCCACGAGGCCACAGCATTTGTCTATGCGCCGCTGAAAGGCATTTGCAATAGAGACTGCTGATGAGCGAAGCGAAGGAACAAAATAGTGAGCGGCCTAACGGTGAAGGAGTTGGCCCCACCCGCTCTTTTGACAGCTCAGTGACAGGGCCGGGCAGCCAAATCGGTCAGTTCCGGATAGAGCGGGAGCTCGGCCGCGGGGCTGTGGGGGTGGTTTACTTGGCCCATGACACCAAGCTTGACCGCCCAGTTGCCATCAAGAGCCTGCCTGCCGAGGTAATGGGCGACCCTAAGACGCGATCGCGCTTCTCCCGCGAGGCACGAGTTCTGGCATCGTTGAATCACCCGAACATCGCCACTATCCACG
>CAYGBH010000061.1:0-14017 GCA_964348055.1 uncultured Pirellulales bacterium | reverse complement strand
TCCCCCGAAAGCAGAATTCTCGGCTCAAGTACCTCTAAGACATGATGCTTGACCGGCTTGGAATCCCTATCCCAAGTTGTTTTCCAGTCTTTGATGCTTTTGAATATTCCCAATGCTCGCCTCACAATCAACATTGCACGAATACTAAGTCATCAATCCATTGACGGGAGAAGGACAAAAGCGAGCGTTTTCCAGGCTCATTGAAATGTCCATCTTACTCCGAATTAACCACAAATGTAGTATATCTGGAAGAAGTTGTCTATCGTGGAAACTACGGTATTTTATGTTGCCACCCCCTTTTTTAGCCCCAAAAATAGACATCGAAAAATCTTTTTTGGGGGCTTTTTCAGAAAACGCGATATGCAACAGATGCCTACGAAACAGTGAACAGCTTCCAATTCAAGACCTCTCAGAGACTCCCCAACGGGTGCAGTCCATATTTGATGTGAAATCCGAGGGTTTTGCCTTCGAACTGACGCTCACAGGCCATTTAAACGACGAACTCGTCTTGAGGGGGTATCATATTATCAGCAGACAAGCCAAGGTGAGGATTTTTTTCTGCCTACCTCTGTTTTCCGTTAAATAATGAGGGTCAGTCTTCAAAAACCCGTAGTTTCCACAATAGACAGACTGAGTTGGTTTGTGCATAATTATGATAGCGAATTCTAACACTCGTACTCAATAAGCTCTTTGGAGGAGAACTCTAAATGGCGTCCAATCAGGAAAATTTTCTCAAGATAAGACTGAATCGATATAGCTGTGCACAATATCAAGCTTTGAAAGGATAATAAGGTGAAAAAGACAATTTCACTCGTATTGGTTTTGGCCTTTTGCCTCATGTCGTCAGTCGACGCCGCCAACATCATCTGGGTCTCGGACAACAGGAATCCTTCCGCTGGTGTCGCAGCCGATCAGGCCTGGGTGGATCTGCTGGTGGCTGAAGGGTACACCGTCGACCTTAGCTTCCGTAACGCCGAAGGGCGTACTCTCGACGCTGCAAAGATAGCTGCTCTAAATGCCGTCGACCTTATTATCGTAAGTCGCGATTGCAGCAGCACCTATTACGATGATGGCGACGAAGTCACCCAATGGAATTCCATCACCACGCCGCTCATCCTACAGATAGCGCATATCTACAGGAGTTCTCGTTGGAGATGGATGGACTCCACCAGCACGTCCAGTACCACGGCAGACATGTTGGCCGTGCTTCCCGACCATCTCGTTTTTATTGGGGTGGCGCTCGATGCGAACAACCAGGTCAATATCCTCACTTCCCAGAGTAATGTTGGTAACAACAACGTAGATCCCACCAATAACTATACGCTGATCGCCACGCGGTCGGACTCCGGCGCAGACGGTGTGTGGATCGCCGAGTGGGAGCCGGGAGTGGAGTTCTACCCTGGGTCCGGCCAGTTCGCTGGTGGTCACCGTATGTACTTCGCCGCTGGCGGGACGAGTCCCGACGGCTCGTATAATCTCACCGCCGAGGGTGAGAAGTTGTTCCTAAACGCGGTCAGTTATATGCTCGGAATCCTCAAGCGCACAAAGTCCTATCGCCCCAATCCGGTTGATGGTGCCATACACGAGGACACATGGGTGAACCTTATCTGGCAACCGGGAGATTTTGCCCTCTCGCATGATGTGTATTTAAGCGATAATTTTGACGATGTGAACGACGGTGCCACCGAAGCATTCCAGGGCAACCAGCCCCTGGCGTCTTATATTGCCGGTCTTCCCGGATTCGCCTATCCGGAAGGTCTTGTCCCCGGCACAACCTACTACTGGCGCATCGACGAAGTCAATGAAGCCGACCCGAACAGTCCGTGGAAAGGCTCCGTATGGAGCTTCTGGATTCCTCCGAAGGAGGCATATAACCCCAGCCCGGCTGACGGGACTATGTTCGTGCCTACGAACGTGACCCTTGAGTGGATGGGCGGCTCTGGCGCAACACTGCACATGGTTTACTTCGGCGACAATTTCGACGATGTAAGCAATGCCACCGGTGGGCTTCCCCAGGGAGCTACGACCTATGCTCCGGGTCCGCTCGAACTCAACAAGACCTATTACTGGCGTGTTGACGAGTTCGATCCTCCGTTCATGTATACGGGTGAGGTCTGGAGCTTTACGACTACTATCGAGGGCCTGGGTACGGCCGTGATGGATAGGTGGGAGGACATTGAAGGTAGCGACATAGAGGCCCTCAAGGACGACCCGAATTACCCGAACAACCCGGATGTAACCGAAACGGTAACGCAATTTGCGTGGAACGGGGCCAACCTGAGCGATTATGGCGCCAGGATCGAGGCCTGGCTCTATGTTCCGTTCACGGGCGACTATACATTCTGGCTCAACTCCGACAACCAGGGCGAATTATGGCTCAGCACCAATGATGACCCGAGCAACGTGGTCCTGATCGCCCGGGAAAGCTCCCGGTCGGCCTTTGGCTCGTGGGGCAGCGGTGAGGAACAATCCGACCCCCTTTCGCTTGTGGGCGGCGATAAGTACTACATCTCGGCGCTGTGGAAAGAAAGCGTCGGAAGTGACCATTGTCAAGTCGCCTGGCAGGGACCGGGCGTCCCTGAACGCACTGTTATCCCCGGCAGTAATCTCTCGCCGTTTGAGCCAATAGCGGCCTTCGGCGCCAGACCTTCCAACCGTGCCACCGGCGTGACGCAGAGACCTACTCTCAGGTGGAAGCCGGGTCTTGCAGCCACTTCGCACGAGGTCTATTTCGGCACCGAAGAAGAGGCTGTGAGGAATGCCACCGAAGCATCACCTCAGTACAAGGGCAGCAAGTCGCTTGGTGACGAGAGCTTCGATCCAGGCACACTTCCCTGGGAGAGCACGTTCTTCTGGCGCGTCGATGAAGTCAACGACCTAAATCCTGAGAGTCCGTGGGTAGGCGAGGTCTGGAGCTTTACGACAGCTGGTTACCTCATCGTAGACGAGTTTGAGGACTATACGGACGATGACCCGGCTGGTGAAGCCATTTGGCAGAGTTGGATTGATGGCTTTGGTGTTAGCGCCAATGGCTCACAAGTCGGCTATGTACAGTCCCCGTATGCCGAGCAGACGATTGTTCACGGCGGCCGGCAGTCCATGCCGCTTTCTTACAACAACACCGCCGGTGTAACGAATTCAGAGGCTGAGTTAAAGTTGGGCTCGCCGCGTGACTGGACCGAGGGTGGCGTTGCGACGCTGTCGATTTGGTTCCGGGGGCAGCCGGCATCGACCGGCAGTTTCACGGAAGACCCGGTCGGCACTTTTACGATGACCGGTTCCGGCGCAGATATCACGGGTAATTCTGACGAGTTCCATTTCGCCTATAAGAGGCTCACCGGCGCCGGTACGATTATCGCGAGAGTCGATAGTGTACAGGACACAGACGACTGGGCCAAGGCAGGCGTGATGATTCGCGAGACGCTGGATGCCGGTTCGCGACATGCCTTTGCGCTAATTACACCTGGCAATGGAGTTGCCTCTCAGGGTCGTATCGATACCGGTGCCCGCAGTTTCAGCTACTCCGAAGATGAGATCACGGCACCTCATTGGGTGAAGCTGGAACGCGACCAGGCCGGCAACTTTGCAGTTTCCCATTCGGCTGATGGCTCGACCTGGATGCCGGTGAAAGGCGCCGTACCTGAGAACATCCAGATGCGTTCGACTGTCTATGCGGGTTTGGCAGTGACCAGCCATAATGCTGCACTGACATGCGAGGCTGTATTATCCAATGTCTCGATCACCGGAGACGCTGGTGCTCAGCAGTGGGTGAATCAGGATATTGGTATTGCCAGCAATGTTGCCGAGCCGATGTATGTGGAGGTATCCAATGTCACGGGCTCACCCGTGGTAGTGGTCCACGACGATTCTTCTGCGGCGCTGATAGAGACCTGGACGGAATGGACTAACGACCTGAGTACCTTCTCCGATCGGGGCATAAACCTGAGCGATGTTGACAAGATCGCTATTGGTCTTGGCTCCAAAGGCGGCGCAACAGCGGACGGCGGTTCAGGTGTAGTGTTCTTTGACGACATCAGGTTGCTGCGGCCGGCTCCGGCACCGCAGCCGTAGTGGAAGTTTGAATTGCAATCGATACTGTGAGGCTTGTACGAGGCTTTCGCAGTTCGAGATTGCCGCAGATTAACCTGCGAGGCACGAGACCGAAGTAACAATGATCGGGAACGGCTCAGAAACGCGTTTTGTTGATGGATTTTGCAGATTCAGGTTGTGAGGATAACAGTAATAGTTCACATGTTTTCATAGCGGTATCTGAGGAGCGAGGACGTAACGTCCGCGATTCAAAGATGTGGCGTGAAGCCGCGTGGGGCACATCATGCAATGCCCACGCATGAAAGGAACGAGAGAATGAGCGTATATGACACAAACAGAAGCAGGCCGATGGTACGAGCAGGATTTTTGGTTGCGATAGCCGTCGTGGTTGTTATGTCCTCCGGGATACTGAAAGCGGGACAGCCGTCGCGGGGAAAGGAAGCCGGTTCGCAAACCGGCCAGGATTCGAGGCCGCTGCCTGAGCCCAAACGGACATACGTTCCGGGCGAAGTCATTGTGAAAGTCAAGGACAGGCCGACGAACGGCACCGGCCTTTTCTCGCTGACGGGAGCGGAAGGACATGAAGGTATCCTCCTTCGCCTGCAGGTAGAGTATGGGTTGTATAGCGATGGCCCTGTGTTCAAGCGCGTCCACCAGACGCCGGAGTATCAGGATCTTATACATGGTCAGGTACGAGGTGAAGTTGGCATCGCGTCTGTGGCTCGGCCGACGCTGTCGGCGCGGCGAGTAACGGACCTTGACTTACGTCGATTCTATCTGCTAAGGACCGGCCGAAACGTACCGTCCTTGTGTGTCGAGCTCCGTGACGACCTTGAGGTGGAATATGCGCAGCCGAACTATATCTATGAGCGTTGCGCCGAGCCCAATGACCCAGATTTTCCCGATCAGTATGCCCATCAACTGATCCAAATGCCCCAGGCCTGGGACATCTCGACTGGCAGTCACGATATCGTGGTCACCGTGATGGATACCGGTGTAGATGTGAATCACCCTGACTTGAAGGACAATATCTGGGTAAATGAAGATGAGATTCCCGATAACGAGGTGGACGATGATAACAATGGATATGTTGACGACGTTCGCGGCTGGAACTTTGGGGACGAAAACAACAATGTCAAGCCGGAAGATGACGGCTGGTTTGGAATTGCGGGTCACGGCACACAGGTTTCCGGGGTCATCGCTGCAATGGGCAACAATGGTGAGGGAGTATGCGGCGTCAACTGGCATAGCAGTATCATGGTTTTGCGGTTGAGCCTTGAGCTCACCTCCGCGGAGGTAGCTGAGGCCCTGGATTATGCTGCGGCAAATGGCGCGCACGTGGTGAACATGAGTTTCGGCAGCGATGAATTCGGCCCGGAGGGAGACCCTGTCGTCAAGACAGCGATTGACAATGCCTTTGCTCAGGGCGTTCTACTAACAGCCAGTGCAGGCAACGACGACACAACTAAGCCACACTATCCGGCGGCATATTACAATGTTATGTCGGTCGCCTCCACGAACGGCGAAGACATGAAGACCGGTCACAGTAGTTTCGGACACTGGGTCGACATCACTGCGCCGGGGACGGACATTGTAACAACTGACCTTGACGGTCAATATATTGCCACAGCGGGCACCTCATTTTCCTCGCCCTATGTAGGAGCTGTAGGCGCGTTGGTGATGGCACATCGGCCGGAACTAACAAACGTGGAGGTCAGAGCCATCCTGGAGAACACAACCGATCCTGTCTTTTACGGCGATATCGATCCCAACCAGGGCTACGTCGGCACCGGGCGGGTCAATGCCTACCGAGCCCTGCTGGAGTCCGAACGAGCGCACCCTCTGGGAGAAATAATCGAGCCGAAGTCGCAGCAGACCTTTGCACCGGACGGAAATGACATCCCCATAGTCCTGTTCGTCTACGGCGATTCCTATCAATTGGAATATCGCGGCTATGGGGAAAATGATTGGATGCTGCTCGATGACGGCAGTTCCCCGATAGATCCCAACGGTCTTGTACATCTGTCAGTCGCCAATCCCGGCGCAGGGGTATTCGAGCTACGCCTTACTGTTTCTACGGGCGCATACACGCACACAGATCGCAAGATATTCGGGATGGAATTTGCACCGAGCCAGGCGCCATGGCCGATGCCGGATGTGCCAGATGACCCAAGGGAACTACCGGAGGAGACGTTTAGGGGTAATCCACTTTGCCTCGATGTGGACGGGGACGGCCGAAATGAAATCGTCCAGTCGTCGATGGTATGGACCGACTTCTGGCCTGAAGGCAGAATTAACATCTGGAAAGAGGACGGCACCGCCCTTGGCGGCTGGCCCAGGCCTGCTGGGGAAGCCGAAACCTTGTGGGGTTGGGAGGAACCGCTCATTGCCTCAGGCCTGGCGGTCGGAGATATCGACGGTGACGGCGACTACGAGGTCGTTGCCGTGGACGAGTTCAATGTCATGGCCAACGCCCTGCACGTGGAGAACGGCCAGACGGTAGAAGGCAATTGGCCCTTGGAGGTCGGCGGCGACGACTTCTTTTTGTTGTTGTTCGCCTACATCATCGGCAGTCCTATCCTTGCGGACCTGGATGGCGACGGCGATAGCGAGATTATTATAGGCCTTGACGCAGAATCCATGGAAAGTGACGGCTTATTTGCCATCCAGGGCGATGGGACGTTTCTGTGGCAGCGGCGGTATACCACAAAGGGCCCCATGAGCGCCGCGGATTTTGACGGTGACGGTGACGTAGAGATCGCCCTGAGCGGATACGGCCCCGGCATCACACGTGTCCACACCTTTATTATCGACCATAACGGCCAGCAGATCAGAAGATGGCTCGGCGGAAGCAAAAAGGGAACGGCCATTGCCGACCTCGATGCAGACAGCGAACCGGAGCTGGTGTTTTGCACCGAGGACAGCGTAATGGCGGTCCATATCGACGGCAGCACGCTCTGGACAGCCACAGTAAGTGGCCCATTCGAAGATTACGGCGCCATGAGCGTCGGAGACATTGACGGCGACGGCTTCAGTGAAGTCTATGTCAACAGCTACGTCGAAGCCGACGGATTTGCGTTCAGCCTCGTGTACGCCTTCGACCACCAAGGCCGGGAACTGACCGAGGCCGGATTTCCCAAAACGATCATGGGCGACCCATGGGGCTGTTCTCCCTTGGTCGGCGACGTCGATGGAGATGGACAGAAGGAGTTAGTGGTTGCCTCGGCCGGGGCGCCGATCATGGCTTGGGAGTCTGACGGCTCGGCTACACCGGGTTTTCCAATGTTGGGGCTGTCTGCCGAACTCTATACCACCCCCACACTCGAAGACCTCGACCAGGACGGTGACCTTGAGATGATGGTCACCGGTTTCAATTATCAATTTCACGTCCTTGACCTGCCGGGTTCGTATGATCCCACGACAACCGACTGGGGCATGTCGAGGCATGATCCTCAGAACTCGGGATGGACCCTTCCCGCACCGAAGTTGGATCCCATATCGGTACCAGACCAGATCCATCCGGGCCAAAAGCTCGAGGTGCAGCTAACGGCCTCGCACCCTGTCAACCTGCAGCCTCGCTTGCTGGTCAGCAATCTGCCTGAAGGGGCTTCCTATGACGCCGAAAACTCAACAGTCTCTTGGGAACCGACGCTCGAACAGGTATTCCAAAGCTACTCCTTCGGTTTAACTGTGACAGACGGCATTCGTCAGGACAGTCGCAAGGTTACCGTAGAGGTGATCTCAGACGCAATCTACCACGCCAGAATGGACACTAATCCGGATTGGACACTCGATGCAGGCTGGGACTGGGGGATTCCCGCTTATAGGGGCGTCGGCAAGAACAATGACCCCGAGGTCGGTCACACAGGCGAAAACGTCATGGGTTACGCCCTGTGGGGTGACTATAGGAGCAACGTAGCTGAAACACGCTATGCGACGACGCGGGCGATCAACTGCCAAGGCTTCAAGAACATCCGTCTGAGCTTCTGGCGCTGGCTTGGTATCGAATCGCCCGGCGACTACGCCTGTGTGCAGGTCTCCAATGATGGGCTCACTTGGGCAGATCTATGGACGGCAGGTCAGTCCGCTGTCCTGGATGATGCCTGGCAGTTCGTCGATTATGTGGTTCCTGCTGACATTGGCGACGACCGGATGGAAGTCTACTTCCGCTGGGGTATAGGCCCGACGGACAATTCAGTGACTAATGCTGGCTGGAACATAGACGATGTCCAGGTCACGGGTGATCCGATCCAATAGGCTGCAATGATGCCAACCACACTTCATATGCCTGCTGCTCGGCATCGGTGCACTTGCCTACGGTGGCCCCTCGAATACGAAGTTTCTGGCACAACTTGAGGTAGACTATGTTCGTATTTACAAAAAGCAATCTCAGAACTCCCACTGCCGAGGACAGAGGTAGAGTACCCACTTTACTTCCGAAGCATTTCCCTTACAGCCGGGCTACCTAAATACGCGTTTGGATTATTCCGTACTACAAGACCAGCAGCAGTACGCAGAACTCAGAGTTCCTAACCCAGCGCACCATTGGTAGAAATGAATTCACTTGATTTTTGCGGCGGGCGAGCTATTATACGGTTGTTGTATCTCAAGGACAGGGAAGTTGCACCGAAGTTCAGGGCACTAAAAGAGAGAAAGCGAGAAAAATAGGAACCCATTTTGCGAACAGCATAAGCTATGAAAAAAAATAGAGGTAAAAGAGGAAAATTTTCTGAGCGGCATATGCAGGCAGTCAAGGCGCTGAAGCGCAGTGAAGAGCGGTATGCACTTGCCCAGCGGGCAGCCAACATCGGTAGTTGGGATTGGGACATAGGGACAAGTGAGCTGGTATGGTCTGAGCGAATAGAGCCCATGTTTGGGTTTGGTCGCGGAGAATTCGGCGCAACCTATGAGGCATTTCTCGGGTGTGTCCACCCGGAGGATCGCCCGGATGTTGTTGATTCGGTCAACGCCTGCATCGAGCAGGGAAAGGATTACGCTATCGAGCATCGCATTGTCTGGCCGGACGGAACTGTCCGCTGGGTCTCGGAGACAGGTGATGTCATCCGGGATGAAAATGGCAAAGCAATCCGCATGGTCGGCATCGTCCAGGATATCACCGAGCGCAAAAATGTAGAGGCACGCCAGCGATTAGCCGGGCGAATCTTAGAGTCTTTAAATCGAGAAGCTGTAGGCTTGGAGGCAATTCGTGACGTCGTGACGCTTATAAAAGAATTCAGTGGTTTTGAAGCTGTCGGGATTCGCTTGCATGAGGGAGATGACTTCCCTTATTTCGAGACAAATGGTTTTTCGGAGGATTTTGTGCAGGCCGAGAACTATCTCTGTGCTCGAGATAAGAACGGCAAACAAATTTATGATTCACAAGACAATCCGGTTCTTGAGTGTATGTGCGGCAATGTTCTGTCCGGCCGTACGGATCCGACTTTGCCTTTCTTTACTGAAGGTGGAAGCTTCTGGACCAACAGCACTACTGAGCTGCTGGCATCGCCTTGGCCGCAAGACCTTCAAGGGCCGATAAGAGGCCGCTGCAACAGAGCGGGCTACGAATCAGTGGCTCTTATTCCACTGCGTTCGGGAGACCAAGTTGTGGGATTGTTACAGCTTAACGATAGCCGACTTGGACGTTTTGCGACCGAGATAATTCGTTTCTTCGAGGAAATCGGTGTCAGCATTGGTATTGCGCTGGCAAGAATCGCAGCTGAGGAGGATGTAAAGAATCTGGCAAAATTTCCTTCTGAAGACCCCAGTCCTGTCTTGCGGGTCACAAAGGACGGGGTATTGCTTTACGCCAATGCCGCCAGCGGGTCTCTTTTGACCGAATGGGGCTGCAAAGTAGGTCAGGTTGTTCCAGAGAAGTGGTGTCAAATGATTTCAGAGGTTTTCGCCTCCGGCTCGGAAAAAAAAGTCGAGATAGAACATGGAGGCCGAGTACTTTCATTCCTGTTTATACCAGTAGTTGAGGCTGACTACGTTAACATTTACGGCCGCGACATCACCAAGCGCAAGCAGGCGGAGAAAGCCCTGCGTGAAAGTAGGCAGAGGTATAAGAATTTGTTTGAACAATCTCCCGTTGGTATCGGCTTGGCTTCTCCTGAGGGAAAAATAGTGACAGGTAATAGTGCCATGGAGACCCTGACAGGCTACTCAATTAAAGAGCTTAGAAAGGTCAATGTTGCTGATATGTATGACAATTCAGAAGAAAGGCAAGCATTGATCGAAGCCGTCAACCGATACGACGGTGTGGTTAATTTTCCTGTACGACTGAGACGCAAGGACGGAACTGTATACGATGCCCTCTTAACCATATCCCGAGTTCATCTTGGCGGTGAGGACTTGTTTCAGACAATATGTATAGATATTACCGAGCGCGAGAAGCAACGGGAAGCACTGCAAGAGGCTAAGCGAGAGTTAACTATCCGGAACAAGATCGCTGAGATATTTCTCACCATTCCAGATGAGGAAATGTTTGGAGAAGTGTTGCAAGTTATCTTGGAGGCTATGGAAAGTCAGTACGGGATCTTTGGCTACATAGATGAACATGGTGTCCTGATTATCCCCTCTATGACCAGAGACATCTGGGAAAAGTGTCAGGTTCCCGATAAGACGATAGTATACCCTCGTGAGAAATGGGGTGGTATCTGGGGGCGAGCTCTCGTAGAAAAAAGGAGCCTCTTTGCGAATGAGGGCTTGCATGTACCTGAAGGACACCTTCCTATAACAAGGGCCCTGATTGTGCCCGTTATGTACGGTGGACAGGCAATCGGACTCCTGGAAGTTGCGAATAAATCGACCGACTATAGCCATAAAGACCAAGAGTTTTTGGAGACTATCGCTGGGAAAATAGCACCTATCCTGAACGCAAGATTGCAGAGAGATAGAGAGGAGAGAGAACGCAGGCAAGCTGAGGAGGCATTGAAACTTCACGAGATTAGACTGCAGGCTTCTTTAGACCTTAACAAAATGGCAGAGACCTCACAAGAAGAGATTCTGGACTTTGTGCGTGAAGAAATAACCAAGATTACCCGAAGCAAGTTTGCATTTATTGGCTTTATGAATGAGGATGAGTCAGTGCAGACAACACACGTCTGGTCAAAGGAAGTGATGAGGCAGTGTGCTATTGTTGAGACTCCGAGGCAGTTTCCCCTAGCGAAAGCTGGTCTGTGGGGAGAGGCCGTACGGCAGAGGAAGCCCATCATTATCAACGATTACGTTGCCCACCCTCATAAGAAAGGCTATCCAAAAGG
This sequence comes from uncultured Pirellulales bacterium, assembly GCA_964348055.1. Taxonomy (GTDB): domain Bacteria; phylum Planctomycetota; class Phycisphaerae; order Sedimentisphaerales; family Anaerobacaceae; genus JAUXAL01. Next base: position 2,705 of record CAYGBH010000061.1, on the reverse strand, counting down.
GCATGTCCCAATAACGAGATTTCTGTGTATTCCCGTCTTCGATGGTGAACGCATCGTTATGGTGGCCGCCGTGGCGAACAAGGAAACCGAATACGACGAATCTGATGTTCGTGCGTTTACATCCATGATGAACGACGCTTGGCGGCTTATCCGGCACAAGCAGGCCGAGCAGAAGGTAGAGAATTTGGCGAAATTCCCCTCAGAAAATCCAAATCCTGTCTTGCGAGTTGCAAAGGACGGGACATTACTTTATGCTAACGTTGCCAGCGAGTCGCTTTTGGCCGAATGGAGTTGCCAGGCAGATCAAATTGTCCCTGAGAAATGGCGTAAAACCATTTCAGAAATTCTTGCCTCTGCGTCGGCAAAAGTGGTAGAGATAGAACACGCCAAGAGGGCTTTTGCCTTCATGGTTGCTCCGGTGGTCGAAGCGGGCTACGCTAACCTTTACGGTCAGGATATTACCGAACGCAAGCAGGCAGAAGAAGACTTGAGAAAACACCGGCAGCACCTGGAAGAGTTGGTCCAGGCCCGCACGGCAGAATTGACGGAAGCCAATCGGAAGCTGCTGCAGGAGATCGAAGAGCGTAAGCGTCTTGAGAAAGAGATTTTGAATATCAGTGAGCAAGAGCAGCAGCGAATAGGACGGGAGCTGCACGACAGTATCGGTCAACAATTTACTGGTATTGCGTTTATGATGAAGGTATTAGAGCAGAAACTCGCCACCAAATTGTCTGATGAGGCGGCCGATGCCTCAGAGATAACGAAACTTGTCAAGCAGGCAATGGATCAGACTCGGGGTCTCGTCAAAGGACTTCACCCGGTAGATTTGGACGCAGGCAGCTTGATGTCAGCACTGCAGGAATTTGCAACGTCTACACAAAACCTGTTTGGTATCTGCTGTACATTCAAATGTGACAAGCCCATTCCAATAGACGATGCTGCGGTGGCAGTTCACCTTTATCGTATTACTCAGGAGGCGGTTACTAACGCAATCAAACACGGCGGGGCAAAGAATATCCAGATAGGTTTGACTTATGGCAGGGATAAATCTGTCTTGACCGTAAAGAACGATGGACTGGATTTTCCAAAGAGATTCGAAAAGAGAGGAACAGGTATGGGACTGCAGATTATGGACCATCGCGTTGACATAATCGGCGGTTCGCTTGATATTCATAAGGCCTCCGAAGGCGGGACAATAGTAACCTGTACGTTTCCAAATAAAAGACAGTAACAGTAGAGCAGAGAAACATTATGGCTAAGAAAAAGGTGCATGATAAAACCGGCGGGGATAAATCGAAGATTCTTATTGTCGATGACCATCCTATCGTCAGGCAGGGACTTGCAGAGCTTGTCAATCACGAAAACGACCTTGCGGTTTGTGGACAAGCTGAGGATGCCCATCAAGCAATGAAAGCCATTAAAGAACTAAGACCCGAAATGGCTGTTATTGATATTTCCCTTAAAGAGACAAGCGGTATTGAACTGATAAAGGATATTAATGTTCGATATCCCAATTTACCGGTTCTGGCCCTTTCCATGCATGACGAGTCTTTATATGCCGAGCGCGCTCTTCGGGCAGGGGCCAAGGGCTATATTATGAAGGCCGAAGCCACAGAAAAGGTGATTACTGCAATTCGGAAAATCCTCAATGGCGAGATATATGTCAGTGATAAAATGGCTGCAAAAATGGTGCGTCAATTAGTTGGCAGTAAAACCAAGATAAGTACCACACCGGTAGAGCGTATGAGCGACCGTGAGTTGGAAGTGTTTAATTTGATCGGCAAGGGCTACGGAACCCGGCAGATATCCGAACGGCTGCACTTGAGTATAAAAACGATTGAGACTTATCGGGCGCATATCAAGGAAAAGTTAAGTCTTGCCAATGCTGCTGAGCTGCTTCAGTATGCCATTCAATGGGTCAGCAGTCAGAACAAGCGGTAATTTCACCACGATTTGTGATCACCCTCTAATCCTCTTTTTTTTCAACTCTTACTGAATGCGCTCAGAACTTCTTTACAGGTCTCAGGTCTTTTTTTGACTTCGGCATCGGGAGATTCCCCGATACGAACAAGGGTGATTCAACCGATGGTAAAAAGGGCCCTTCCCCTGATTTACAGAAATTGAACATCTCATTACTATCGGGCATAGATTTACAAAGACAAAAAAATGAGAATTCACAGTAGAAAATTCGAGAAGTTTAGAAAATGCAGAGTGCATAATAAAAATGCATTCCTTCCTCCTTCGCTAAGCCTATTTTCCGGCCACACAGGAGGTGTGGCCGGAAGGCTTAGTAGAGAATAAACGCAGCAGTGGAAGGATGCGATTGATATAGATGAGCCGTACAGCGGACAAAGGGACGAGTTGATTGTGATTGGAGATAGCATACGGATTACGATGGCCAAGGGGCTTGGTGATATGGTTCGGCTGGGAATGACTGCTCGGGTGTCAGAAAGGATTGCTTCGCTACCGAAAGTTCGGAGGGAAAAAGTCCTCGCCGTTCGTCGCCAGCTTGCTGAGGGCAAATATCCAATCAACGAGCAGCTGAATGTGGCTCTTGATAAACTTCTTGAGGATCTTATCACAAAGAGAGTCGAACAAAATGAGAAAAAAAACAAAACACAACACAAGCAAGAATAAAACCAGAATTTTAGTTGTTGATGACCATGCTATCGTGCGCCAGGGATTGATAAAGCTTATCGAGGCGG
>CAYGBH010000060.1:3328-14127 GCA_964348055.1 uncultured Pirellulales bacterium | reverse complement strand
CGGGGTTTCGCTTCTCGGCCAGCTCATCGGGCAAATCGCTGTATTCGATGACTGTTAGCCTGCCGTCGATCAAGCAGAAGTTGCCGACCTTTTCGTAGGGACCGGATTTTATGACCGCCTTTGAGGACATCTCGGCCTTATCGAGGGCGTGCAGGCCGATAAAGAGCGGGTCAAATATGTTTATCAGGGGGTTATCGACCTGGAAATAGCTGAGAAATTCTACGCCGCGTCTTTTCATATCGTCGAGGGCGCCGCTTTCGTAAAGGGCCTTGAGGCTTCCGCCGTGACCGTCGGGTGAAGAGGCTATATTAGCTTCATCGGCCAGCAGGATTTTGCCGTCGAAACCAAAATTTGGCAGTGTGCCTTGCTGAAATATAAAAACGTCTTTTTCGTCCAGGCCGTAATAGTGGTTTGAGCGAAAAATCTCTATCGTCCGGGCGTGGTTCAAGGGGCTGGTCATAATATACCAAGGGCAGATGGCTCGGTATTTTTGACAGACCGCTGTGATAGATTCGGCAAAGATTTGAAACAGGGTTTTGTTTTTGACAGGGCTGATGGGAAAATCTCCTTTTGGGCCGTCGAATTCGAGCCGGGTCGCCTGGCCGCCTGCGACGACGAAGGCCGCAACCTTACCAGTTGATATCAGCTTCCTGCCCAGTTCGACGGCTTTGGCATACCTGCGCTCTTGCTCTGCGTCGGCGGGAACAGGGCCGTAGGACCGAGCGGCAACGATATCGGGGCTTATTACGGTACGAGCAGACTCTTTGACGAAATTGGCCACCCAATAGTCTATTTTCGCAAAATCCAGCTGCTCGATTTGTGCAAGCAGATTCTGCCTTTGGGCTGTATCCAGCTGCTCCCAGAACGCCAAAATATGGCCCTGGGAGTGTTCTCTCAGTAGTTTTTTTATGTTTTCGACTCTTTTCTTGGCAGGCATATCTATCGATTCCGGACTAAAAACGAAGATTTTAGACGAATTGCGAAAAATTTTCAAGAAACTTAAAAAAAAATGGCGAAATTCATTTGACAGGCAAGTTACTTTCTGCTAATATCGGACTTAGAGGTAGGTGGGTTTGAAAAGTACTATTATAATCAAAACTGTCATTATAATATTTTGGTTCTAACTTCATATCATAAAACCCACCTGCAAGGGAAAAATGGCTTCTTACAGTTTGGCTTATACCCTTGTGTTGCCTGCAATGTTAAATATACGAAAGGCTAAGTGCACGAAACTTATCGGAAAAACCGTTTTTGCGAATTTAGAACGACCGTTTTTAAGTGAAAATGTTAAGTTAAGGAGATTCGCGGCAGAAGCAGTTTTTGGTGTCTTGTGTTTTGTTTATATGGCGGTAGGCATTAATCTATCAAAATGTAAACGCAAGCGTGCTTAAGAGCGGTCGGGCTTGCGGATCTCGAAAGGTAAAAAGGAGAAAAAGATGAGGAAAAAGAAAGGTTTTACATTAGTTGAGCTGTTGGTCGTAATTGCGATCATAGCGCTGCTGATGGGCATTCTGATGCCGGCGCTGGCCAGGGTCAGGCAGATCGCCTTCCGGATGGTCTGCGGGACGAACCTGTCTGGTATCGGCAAGGCAATGCTGATCTACAGCAACGATTACGACGATGAATTGCCGCGTGCTGGTGGCAGAAATGCCCAATGGGGCGGCCCCGTTCAGTGGATGGCCGACAATCGGTTTATGGCTTACGGCGTAAGCCCCGACGGCAGCGGCGGAGTGGGAACCATTACCTCCTGCTTCTATCTGTTGGTCAAGTATGCCGAGGTAACGCCTAAGTCGTTTATCTGCAAGGGTGATTCCGGGACTCAGGAGTTCAAACCTGCTGATGACGGTGCAGGCAACTTGGAGCTTATTGACCTCTGGGATTTCGGACTCGACCCAATAAAGCGTTGCAGCTACTCTTACCATATGCCCTTTGGCTTGTATGCTCTGACCACGTCGAGCGAACCTGGTATGGCAGTGGCGGCCGACCGGAACCCTTGGATAGAATCTCCCGCTGCAGATGGCAAAGCCGATAGGTTCGCCAACTTCATCCCTGAAGGCAGTAGAGAACAGGTGAATGTTGGAAATGCCATCGCCCACCAGGAGGATGGACAAAACGTATTGTTCATGGACACCCACGTGGGCTTTGAAAAGAATTCATACTGCGCCATCAATGATGATAACCTCTACACCTTCTGGAGCGGCGGAGACATACGAAAAGGCGCCCTACCTATACCTCTCAGTGAACCGTTCGACAGACTTGATTCGTATGTGGTACACGATTTCCCAGCAGGAGCTAGCGGGACCAAACCTCCACCAAAAGGCAGGGGATGTTTCCTTGCTGATACGCCCGTATGGGTAGATGGGGCACTTGTGCAAATCTCAAAAGTTGCCTCAAGCCAGACGGTCGGAAAGCTTCACTGCGCCTTAGAGCAGGTTGAAAAGCTCGAAGAGCATGACGGGACGTTCGAATGTCGCGATATTGTGCTCGAAAGCGGAAATCGCATCAGCGTTGTGGAAGCGCACTGCTTCATGCTTGATTCCGGCCAATGGATCCCGGCGCAAGATTTGAAGAGCGGCCTCAAGCTGAAAACATTGAATGGCACAGTCGGTATCAAAAGCGTTGTAACCAGAACAATGCCTTTTGTCGGCAAGGTCTACAATGTGAAGGTTGCAGGCTCAGACCAGTATGCGGTAGGCAACGATGGGCTAATCGTGCGTGATTATTGATGCGGTGCGTCAACAGGTGTTCAATATGCTTACAGAACATCGTCTTGACGGGTAGCCGGATCACGCCGAGAATAGTTGTTTACAGGCGGCCTTATGCTTGATCGCATAAGGCCGCTTTTTGTTGGTTTTTTGCGTTCTCGAAGGTTGAGTAGTTATATCTGTGATTCTGGGCCGAAAATAAGGGCCTCAGGTAAATTGCGCAAATTCTCAAGAAAATTAGTAGAATTGGCCGAAATTTATTTGAAACAAAAGCTGCTTTATGGTAGTATAATAAATAGAGATAGGTAGGTTTGAAAACATCATAATTTAAGTCGTTATCATATTCGTTTCTTACCTCATCCCGTAAACCTGCCTGTCAAAAGGAAAGGTTCTTTTAGAGTCTGGTTTATATCATTGAGTTGACAGCATCCTTGCGGGTAAGATTTGCGCCGATGCAGAAAACTAAGGATAAACAGGCGGGTTTGAACGGCGTATTGTAATATCCAAGTTGTCATCATATTTGCGTCTTTACCTCATATCTTAAACCTGCCTGCCAGAGAATTCACTTGCGCCATTAAGGCGGCAACCGCCGAGAGGGCTGAACGACCCGATTGCGCGAAACTTATCGGCAAAAAGCGATTTTGGGAAGTTGTCTGAACCGACCGTTTTTTAGGCGAAAAAAGAAAACCAAGGAGATTCGCGGAAAAAACGGCGTTTGATGCTATACGTTACTTTTTGGCAGGAACCGTCATGATGCGATTGTGGTAGTTAGCTGCACTTATTTTTTTGTCAGAGGGATTATCAAAATGTGCTTAAGAACGGTCGGCTGGCGAATCTCCAAAAAAGTAAAGGAGAACAAAAATGGAACGCAAAGGCTTCACATTAGTTGAGCTTTTGGTCGTGATTGCGATCATAGCTCTGTTGATGGGCATCCTGATGCCCGCGCTGGCCAGGGTAAGGCAGATTGCCTTTCGACTGGTCTGCGGAACGAACCTGTCCGGCATCGGCAAGGCAATGCTGATTTACAGCAACGATTACGACGACGAATTGCCGCGTGCCGGCGGGAGAGGTGCCACATGGAGCGGCAGTATAGCCAACTGGATGGCCGACAATCGATTTGCCGCCTACGGCGTAAGCCCCAACGGCAGCGGCGGAGCCGGAACCATTACTTCCTGCTTCTATCTTTTGGTCAAGTATGCCGAGGTAACGCCCAAGTCGTTTATCTGTAAGGGTGATTCCGGGACGACGGAGTTCAAACCCGCAATTGCCGGCGCAGGCCACCTACAGCTTATCGACCTCTGGGACTTCGGCCCCGAGCCATTAAAGCATTGCAGCTACTCTTACCATATGCCCTTTGGCCTGTATGCTCTGACCACATCAAGCGAGCCTGGTATGGCAGTTGCCGGCGACCGCAACCCGTGGATAACATCTCCTGCTGCCGAGGCTAAAGAGTTTCCTGGGAAATTCAATCCTACCGGCGGTAGAGAATTTGTGAATTATGGAAACGCCATCGCCCACCAGGAGGATGGGCAAAACGTGTTGTTCATGGACAGCCACGTGAACTTTGAAAAGAAGTCGTTCTGCGGCATCAATGATGATAACATTTACACCTTCTGGCAACCCGGTACAGATGTACGAATGGGCTTGGCACCTGTACCTGGAAACAGTGAGCCGGCCGACAGGCTTGATTCACTGCTGGTGCACGACGGTGAAGTAGGAGCACCACCCCCACCAAAACCAAGGACATGTTTCCCTGGCGATACAGGCGTGTGGGTAGATGGGGCTCTCATGGAAATCTCGAAGGTTACCGCTGGCCAGGCGATCGGCAAACTTCACTGTGCCGCGCTAACAGCATGCTTAAAGCAGGTTGAAAAGCTCGAAGAGCACGAGGGAGCATTTTTATGCCGCGATATTACGCTCGCGAACGGAAATCGCATCAGCGTTGTGGATGCGCACTGCTTCATGCTCGATTGCGGACGATGGATCGCGGCACCAGATTTGAAAAGCGGCCTCAAACTGAAATCATTGAATGGCTCAGTCGGTATTAAAAGTGTCGTAAAGAGAGCAGAGCCTTTTGTCGGTAAGGTCTACAATCTTAAGGTTAAAGATGGAGACCGTTACTTAGTAGGCGAAGATGGCGTGGTTGTGCGTGACTGGTGATGCCCTGCATCGTTTGGTGCTTAAAACTGCTCGCACAGCATCCTATGGGTCGACGGCCGGGTCGCGTGAAAGACGGTTCCTGCTTTAGTAGTTTGCAGGCGGCCTTGTGCTTGATTGCATAAGGCCGCTTCTTTGTTGATTATGCTCTGTTGAAAACATCAATCCAGAACTCATCATTTCGAGCCAAGCGAATGGACTGCCATTTTGCGACTTGACGCAAAATGGCGGCCCTGTTAGATTGTATGCCTGGATTTTTAAGGAGTGCAAAATTGGGACAAACACTTGTTTATAAGATACTTAGCAGGCACCTTGTTGACGGCAAGCTCGCCGTCGGCGGACAGATTGGTATTCGTATCGACCAGACGCTTACGCAGGATGCCACGGGAACGACGGCGTTCTTGCTGTACGAATCGATGGGGGCCGGTAAAGTCAAGACCGATTTATCGGTCAGCTACATCGACCACAATATGGCCGGCTTCGGCCCTGAGAACCATAACGACCATTTATATCTGCAAACAATAGCTGCAAAGTGCGGACTTTATCATTCGCGGGCGGGCAACGGCATCTGTCATCAGGTCCATCTGGAGCGGTTTGCCAGGCCCGGGGCCACGCTGTTAGGCAGTGATTCACATACACCAACCGCCGGCGGAATCGGCATGTTAGCTATCGGAGCGGGCGGGCTGGACGTGGCGGCGGCTATGGCCGGCGGGCCGTTTTACCTGCGATGCCCGAAGGTCCTGGGAGTAAAACTTACCGGCGAATTAAACCAGTGGGTGGCCGCCAAAGACGTCATTCTCAAACTGCTCAGCATACTTACCACAAAAGGCAATGTCGGCTGGGTAGTCGAATATTTCGGCGAGGGTGCAAAACGCCTGTCTGTGCCGCAGCGGGCCACGATAACCAATATGGGAGCCGAATTAGGTGTAACGACAAGTATCTTCGCCGGCGATGAACAAACGAGAAAATTCCTTGCCGCCTGGAAACGGGAGCAAGACTATCAGCCGTTGGCAGCCGACGCCGATGCCGAATACGACCGTGTCATCGAGATAAATCTCTCTGAGCTTGAGCCGATGGCGGCCTGTCCATCTTCGCCGGATAACGTCAAAACCGTCAGAGAAATTGCCGGGCTCAAAACAGGCCAGGTAATAATAGGAAGCTGCACAAATTCGAGCTTTGCCGATTTGATGATGGCCGCGAAGGTGTTGAAAGGCAGGCGTATAAACAATATGGTCGAGTTTGCAATCGCTCCGGGCAGCAGAGATGTTCTGAATATGTTGGCGCAAAACGGTGCATTGGCGGACATGATTGCAGCGGGCGCGAGGATTCTGGAATCAGCCTGTGGCCCGTGTATTGGGCAGGGCCTTTCGCCGGCCGACGGTGTAGTGAGTCTGCGGACGTTTAACAGGAACTTTCCCGGCCGCAGTGGAACAGCCGGCGATAAGGTCTATCTGGTCAGTCCAGAGACGGCGGTTGCTTCGGCTCTGACCGGCGAAATTACCGACCCCCGCGATTTGCCGGAATTGTTCGCCCTAAAATACCCGAAAATAAAGCTGCCCCATGAATTTATCATTAACGACAATATGATAGAAAAGCCTTTGAGCCAGGAGCAAGCGGCAAAGGTAGAGGTTTTGCGCGGGCCTACGATTGTGGTACCGGAGCCGCCGGCGCCGTTGCTGCAGAAACTGACGGGCAACGTGTTGATTAAATGCAGCGATAAGATAACCACCGACCATATTATGCCGGCAGGGACCTTTCTGAAACTTCGCTCAAATGTGCCCGAATACGCAAAGATGGTCTTTAATTACTTCAACGAAGAAGGTAAACCAACGTTTGCCGAACGGGCGCTCGAGTTAAAGCAGAAAGCGATAGCCGGTGTCATTGTAGCAGGCGATAGCTACGGCCAGGGATCCTCGAGAGAACACGCTGCTCTTTGTCCGATGTATCTTGGTGTGCGGGTGGTAATTGCGAAAAGTATCGAGCGAATTCACAAGGCAAACTTGATTAACTTCTGCATCGTGCCAATCGAATTTGCCCAGCCGGCCGACTACGACAAAGTCGAATTCGGCGACGAGCTTGCGATAGACAATCTGCTCGAAGCGATAAAGGGCAGTGACACTGTGAAGATTGTCAAAGCAGACGGCTCATACGAATTTGTCGGCAAGCTGGAGCTTTCAGATAGAGATAGAGAAATTTTGCTCTCGGCCGGCTTCCTAAACTATACGCGCAAAAAAGCGAATGGGTAACAAAACAATAACTATCTTCGGGACGAGCAGGGCCGGGCCGGGCGATTCGGCTTATATGCTGGCGTACGAGGCCGGTAAGCTTCTGGCCGGGGCGGGTTTTACTATCGCCAACGGCGGGTATGGCGGAACAATGTTGGCTGCGGCCAAAGGGGCGGCCGAGGCCGGCGGCACAACTATTGGTGTTACGTGCTTGGCGTTCAAAAATAGCAAGGCTAACGAGTACGTAACTCGCGAAATAGTTACCGGCTCGCTCGATGAACGGCTCGATACGCTGATAAAGCTGGGGCAGGGCTACGTTGTGCTGCCCGGCGGAACGGGAACACTGCTGGAATTGGCAAAGGTCTGGGAATTCAAAAACAAAGGCTTTCTCGAAGAAGATAAACCTATTATACTCTTGGGTGAATTCTGGAGGCCGCTGGTCGAGCTGGTCACAGCCGACGACCCCGACAGCAGCCGAGGCATAAAGCTGGCGGATGAGCCGGCGCAAGCTATTCAATTGATTATTGACTATTGAAAAACTTAGAACTATAAGACATCGATATGGGCAAGGGATTAGTTATTTTGATTTTGGTATTTCTTATGAGTGTTGTCTCGGCGGCATCAGGAGTAGGTGCAGAGACAGCTCCCCAAGCCCTGCTGCGGGACGGCTTTGTTCTAAGAGGTATTGATGGTAAATTGACCCCCGCCGTTTTGCTTCGCAAAAGCGAAGCAGCGGGGGACAGTCCCGCACTAATTGAGGAACGCGAACCTGGGCGTGGGCCCAGGCTCAATCGGTACGGGAGCGGGTGGTTCTTTGAACTTGGCTCTGACGTGAGCGATTATAGAGTTCGAGCCCGGGCAGGAACTACGCTGGAACTGCTGCCATCGGCGACTTTGGAGAAGATGACCGCTGATGTAAACGAGCGCTCTGTCAGGCTCTGGGGCAGAGTTACAAGATACAAGGGCGAGAACTTCATCTTCCCAATGTATTTTGTGCCATTAGCAAAAACAGCTAAGCCGCAACCTCAAACACCGAAAGCACCGCAAAAACCACAACGGCGAGAGGACAGGCGGCAGCCGGCTATCAGTGACCCGAACGATATATTAGAGATACCGCAAGAGATTATAGAAAGACTCAAGAACAGAAAAGCTGACAGGCTTAAGATATCGCCGGAGACTACAGTAGCAAAAAAGCGGCCAGAGGGACCAGAGCCAGCAAAAAGGCCGGAAATAAAGCAGGATTCAATTTTAGCCGACAGGACGGCGTTCTTGGTCGAACAGGACGACGGCCGACTTGTAGTTGTTCTCGATGCTCTCGGCCGGAATGTACAGCAGGTATCTTTGCGGCTGTTGCCGTGCGAGGCGCTGGAGCTGACCGAGGCCAGACAATCTGCTGTACCGGAGCCGGTGCGATTCAAAATTGCGGGGATAAGAACTGCGTATAAAGGCAAAGGCTATATGCTGCTGCAGAAGGCAACGCGAGTCTACAGCCACGAGAACTTCGACAGATAAAAATATTTAGCCCCACGTTTTACGTGGGGTTTTGGAAAGGTATAACCGTGCCCCACGAACTCGACAAAATCCTAATTTCATACGACCAGCCAGAATTTATGGAAAGATTAGTTAACGTGTTTCTTTCTAAAGGAGGCATGTCGCATTTTGGCGTTGGGCCTAGTCATGTCGAAAACAGGCGTAAAGTTGAAGTGATATTGACTGAGGTTGTCGAAAAGGAAGATGAAGCAATTGTAAAGTATACGGAAAAATTCGATGGTGTTAAACTCACCCCAGAACAGTTTAGAGTCAGCCAGGCCGATTTAAAAAAGGCACATGGGCAAATTGACCCGGAACTTTTGTGCTCAATTCGAAAATCAATCGATAATGTAAAGAAATATCAGAAAGAAATTTTCATAGGAAATGATAAGAAATGTTCTGGTGGTACTGGAATAAAATACACTGCGATAAAAAGAGTTGGTATTTGTGTGCCGGGTGCTTCTGCACCTTTGCCTTCGACGGTAATAATGACTGCGGTTCCCGCGATGGTAGCAGGCGTTGAAGAAATCGCTGTCGTTTCACCGCCAAGGTATAAGGGAGATATTCATCCGGTGACGCTGGCAGTTTGCTATGAGTTGTCTATAGATGAAGATTATCAAAATTGCCAGATTGAAGTCTACCGAATTGGCGGCGCCCAGGCCGTGGGAGCTTTAAACTTTGAAACTGAAACAATTAAACGCGTCGATAAGATAGTCGGGCCTGGTAATCAGTGGGTCCAGACGGCTAAACAGTTAGTTTATGGTGATGTTGGAATTGACTCAATAGCCGGGCCGAGTGAAGTCTTGATTATTGCCAATGATGATGCTAATCCAGCGTGGGTGGCGGCTGATATGCTAAGCCAGGCGGAACACGCTCCTGGTTGTGCGTATTTATTTACTGTTTCGCAAAAAATCGCGGCAGAAGTTCTCAAAGAACTCAAGAAACAGGTTGGACAACTGAAGCGTAAGGATGAAACAATTGTATGTCTTAAGAAAACAAGCGGCATCGTTGTTTTTGAAGATATGTATGATTTAATTCAGCGGGCTAATGAATTTGCAGCCGAGCATCTGCAAATACAATGTGGGCAGCAGAGTCGGGAGATCGCAGAGAAAATCAACGATGCGGGGGCTATATTTATCGGGGATTACACTCCTGTGGCGGTGGGTGATTATTGGGCAGGGCCGAGCCATACACTGCCGACCGGGATAAGCGCAAAGTTCTTCAGTGCTTTAAGTGCTAATGATTTTATTAAGTCCACGAGCATTATCGAATACGATAAAGAACAGTTAGCCAAAAGTGCTGAAGATATTATTCGGTTAGCTGAAGCTGAGGGCCTCGACGCCCACGCAAAAAGCATAAGAATCCGGCAGGAAACCGGCCAAAAATGATTCTGTAGGACGAGCTACACTTCCCAGTTAAGTTCTTGCTCATACCGATGGTAGAACCAGCCCAGCAGATGGGCCGCAATCATTGCCAGATAGATACCGGCGCACCACATGATGAAAGTCGAACCGGTAGATTCCCACGGAGTGGGTGCTTTTCTAGCGATGAAGATGCCCGCTGCCGCAAATACTACAATCATCGCACCGTACGGCAAAAAGGTGCTGAATATTGAGCTGATGAGCAAGATGGGGTTAAGACCGCGCAAAGAGTCAAACATAACAACTGATAATAGACTCATCGGGAAAAAGAATAGCGCATTAACTGCCAGGCACCAGAAAACCGTGTCTGCTTCTCCGGCCTTTAGGAAATAAAGAAACGCAGGAGCTGGGAAGAAGAGAAAACAGCCGCTTGTCTTGATCATCTGCGAGAGGAAATCGCCCAAACCGGGGGCGCGACCCACTATTTCGGGTGCTCTTACGCCGCCGGCCGCACTGTCACGGATGCATTCACAGAGGTACCAGTACAGATAAAGGTAAAGAACAATCCTTACAAAAATACCTATGCCCCACATCAGTCCGAAAAAGGCGAGACACGGCAGAAACTGCAGAGAGAGTTCGCCGAGGAACCTGACTACAAACCTCAGCAAGAATCGTATGACGACAACCATTCCAAGAATTGTCAAACCTGTGCTGCTTATCGGATAGAGAAGGATGTCAAAGGGCCACGGCAGTCTGCGCTGGGCGACAGGCTCCGGCTCATGTACTGCTATTTTCCCCTTACCTCTTTGCAGCTCTTCAAA
>CAYGBH010000060.1:0-3228 GCA_964348055.1 uncultured Pirellulales bacterium | reverse complement strand
CAGGCTCCGGCTCATGTACTGCTATTTTCCCCTTACCTCTTTGCAGCTCTTCAAAACGCTCGTCGGATATGTCATCGGCTTTGCCTGGTTGAACTAAGACTTCAGCCTTTTGTGCTGGAATTTTCTCTGATGGAACCGGCACATAAGAGCTGCAGTGGGGACATTCTACGAGTTTTCCTCTTGAAGTTTCCGGCTCTTCTATTTCTTGGTTACACGTTGAACACGTAAAACGAACCGTATTGACACTTTTGGCCGGCGTCTCTGGTCGAGTGGGGACAACAACTATGCTTTTGCATTTTGGGCACTTGCATTTTTTGCCGGCGTGAACTTGGGGGACGCTGATTTTCTGGCCGCAGCTCTCGCAATGAAAATCAATGATGGTCGACTTCACTGGCACTGTCCCGACGCTGCCGCATTTTTGGCACTTAACTCGCTTACCTGCGTGTTTGTTTTGAACACTGATTTTATGAGCACAGTGTTCACACTGGAACCGAATCATAAAATCCGCCTATAGTTAAGAATTTCCTAATTTTTCTATAAGCTATGCAGCTTTAACGACTTTCCGTGACGGGCAACTTTCTCATACTTAATCGGCGCTACTATAGACTCACTCTATTAAATAAGACGCTTCGGAGCGGATTTTCTTCAACCAAAATTGCCAAGGTTGATTTCGTGAACGTTCACTTTCTGTCCACATTTTTTGCGTTGAAACTTAATCATAAAATTTTCTGCTCTTACTTTTTCAGCTTACAAGCCCCAGTCGAGTTTGTACTTGTGCCACCAATAAAAGCTTCCCAATAGATGGGCTCCTACCATTGCAAGGTAAATAATAGCTGCTGCCTTATATATAAAGGCTGCGCTGAAGAAATAATTAATAATCACGAACACGTACATTATAGCGCCGCGTAAACCTTGAGGTGCTCGGAGATTATGCAAATCATATATTACGGCGGCTACCAGCCCGCCAAGAACACAATAGAACAGAACCAGCCCGCAGTATTTGAAAATTGTTTTGAATATCGAGACGATTATAAATATTGGATTTAGTGCATGGGTTGCATCGAACAAAATCCCTGCCAATAGCGCCATTGGGAAAAAGAAAATCCCGCATCCCGATAATAGCCAGAAAATCAAATCGATTTTCTGTGCAAGAACAAAGTACAGCGAGGCGGGCCAAAAGCAAATGGCAACACTGCCCAGCACGAGAAACAACTGTGAGATAAGGTCTGCCTTGTCAGGTGCATACTGCACCGAAATATCCGGCGCCCGTCTGCCACCTTTAGAGCTATCGAGTACACAACACGCAAGGTAGTAAAGAGCATAACCAACCAGCATTATATAAAGCGCCAGGGCGATCAGAGTTCCAAGTGGGACACGCGAAAGAACGAGTCTGTTGATTAAGCCAAGTAGAGGTGGTCCAAACCAAAAAAATGAAAGATGAATTATTCCTGATGCGCTTAATGGATACAGGAATATGTCGATAAGCCACGGCAGTTTGCGTTCGACTGCTAATGGAGGATCTTCAAGTATCTTCACATCGTCCCCCTTTCAATAATGTGAAGCCGCCATAGGTACTTAAGTACTCGAAAGTTTTTCTCTTATTAGTTCTGCGGCTTTTCTGAGGGCGTCGTCGATTTTTTTCGGATTTTTGCCGCCGGCCTGAGCCATTTGAGGTCGGCCGCCACCGCCGCCATCGACAATCGGTGCGATTTGCTTGACAATGTCACCGGCCTTTAGGCCCTTTTTGATTAGGTCGCCGGTCATACCCGCCAGAAGTGCTGCTTTTCCGTCATCTTCAAAGCCTAAGACGATAGCTGCGGATTTTGCCTTCTTCTTGAGCATATCGATGGCTTCCCGGGCCTGTTCGACCGAAGTTGTTGAGAGCCGGCCGATGATTAAAGATGTTTGGCCGATTTTTTCGCATTTTTCCAGAAGCTGTTTTGCTTCAGCCATAGTATCAGAGCCGCTTACCGACGCCGACCTGAGCTGCTTTGAAAGTTTCTTGTTGTCCTTTATTAACTGGCCGACCCTGTCAACCAGCGCATCGGATGGGACCTTTAGCACCACCGAAAGCTCATCGACAATGTCGCTTGCTTTTTCCAGATACGCGGTAAGGCCGTGGCCGGTCAGCGCTGTGATCCTGCGGACGCCGGCTGAGATACTCTCTTCCTTGATTATCTTAAAGCCGCCGATGGAGCCGAGCCTGTCAACGTGCGTGCCCCCGCAGAACTCCCGGCTAAAGGCCTGACCGATTTGGCTTTCGCCCTCGACGCCGATACCCACTACTCGGACCTCGTTTCCGTACTTTTCACCGAATAGCGCCATTGCACCAAGTTGTTGGGCCTGTTCTTTAGGCATTACACAGCAGGTCACCGGCAGGTCAGCGGCGATTTTTTCTCGGACAAGCTGCTCGACTTTTTTCTTTTCCTGCTCCGTCAATGCCTTCGGATATGTAAAATCGAACCTCAAGTAATCGGGACAGACAAGACTTCCCTGCTGTGCAACCGACTCACCCAGCACCTGCTGCAATGCCCACTGCAGCAGATGTGTGGCTGTATGGTTATTCTTGGTGTTAGTGCGACCTTTATCAACCCTTGCCTGGACCTGGTCACCAACACGAAGCGTCCCGCCGCTGAGTCTGCCCTGGTGAATCACACAGTCGGCAATCTTTTCGGTGTTTTCCACGACGAACTGCCAGCCGGGCCCCGAAATCATTCCTGCATCGGCGACCTGCCCGCCGGCTTCAGCGTAAAAACAGGTCTCCTCCAGCACCAGGGCGATACTCTTTTGGGTATCTTCAAAAGAGCCTTTTTCCTGGAAACCTTCCGGTGTTATCCAGCCTAAGACTTTGCTATTACAGAGGTCAGTTTCATATTTTAGCGAGTCATTGGTAACCGGTAGCTCGACCCCACTCAATGCAGAGGCGAAAGACGCTGTTTTCTGCGCAGCTCTTGCTCTGGCGCGCTGCTCGTCCATCAGTTGTTCAAATTTAGCTGTGTCGACTTTCAAGTTGCGCTCCCTGGCCATAAGCTCGGTTAAATCGAGCGGAAAGCCGTAGGTATCATAGAGCTGGAAGGCATCTTCGCCTGTGATAATTTTCTCTTTTGATTTCTGCGCCCGCCCGGCGGCGGCAGCGAAGATTTCAATACCTCTGTCGAGCGTTCTGCCGAAGCTTGCCTCTTCGGACTCAATTACCGTTGAGACGTAGTCGGCCCTTGCCTTTATCTC
>CAYGBH010000059.1:0-14387 GCA_964348055.1 uncultured Pirellulales bacterium | reverse complement strand
GAGGAGATTGGCGGTTTCACCAATGTCGGTTTGCAGGTCAAAGAGCTGCCAGTCCCGGTTAGTGCTGTACCGTTCGCGGATAAGCTTGTAGCGACCCATTCGAATCGCAGCGCTCATTGTGCCCCAGCGCCAGTAGATGTATTTGTGAGGCGAGGGGGCCCGGCCGGCCAGTGCGGCTGTTGGGTCCTTGCCATCGAGCACGCGGTCGGTTGGAAGAGCCAGACCGGCGGCATGGAGCACCATTGGCACGAAGTCCATGCTGACGAGGGGCTCGCGGCAGAGGGTCCCTGGCTTAATCCGACCAGGCCACCGAACGATACAAGGTACTCGGATGCCACCTTCCCAAAGTGTTGTCCCACCGGCTCGCAGGGGGGCATTGGATGCACACTCAAGTCCACGCGCTGGAATGAGAAAAGCTCCGTTGTCAGAGAGCAGGATGACGATGGTTTTCTCGGTCAACTTCAATCGGTCGAGTTGGTCGAGAACACGGCCTATACCCTCGTCCAACGCCGTAACCACGGCCCGGTAGCGCTTGCGCTCATCGAGTGTTTTCGGCGAGTAGCCGTAGCGTGCAAAGGCCTCGTCAGGGGCTTGCCACAGGCAAGGTGTGCCCGGTGGTTTGTTTTTCGGATTCGGGTAGTGGGCGGCGTTGAATGGAATGTAGCAGAAGAACGGCCGATCCTTGTTTCGCTCGATGAACTCACACGCCGCATCGGCAAATATGAAGGTACTATAACCATTGGCCTTTGCCGGCTCGGTGTTGCGGTAGAGGTCGTTACGTCCATTGTAGATATATGTGTAATAATCACAATTCCCAGAGATATTGCCGAAATATTCGTCGAAGCCGCGATCCGTCGGTCGGCTGCCCGGGGCAAAGCCAAGGTTCCATTTGCCAAAGCAGCTGCTGACATACCCGGCTTTGGCGAGATAACGAGGCAGAATCACCTCGGTGTGCGGCAGTGCGATTTGCTGATGTTCATCTATCCTCCAGAGCTGTTCGTTCAAGCCGTTGCGGAGCGGATGCCGACCGGTGAGCAAGGCCCCACGAGAGGGCATGCAAGAAGGCGAGGCAATGTAGAAGTCGGTGCAGCGAACTCCCTCGGCGGCGAGCTGGTCGATCCGCGGCGTTTTCATCGCCTCATTGCCATAACATGCCAAATCACCGTAGCCGATATTGTCGAGAAATATAATTACTATGTTCGGCTTGGGAGTACCGCCTTGTGCAAACAAGTTCCTGCCTAAGGCGAAAGACACTCCCGCCACACTAAGCATCTTCGTGAAGTCTCTGCGGGTAATACGTTCTTCGGATCTCACTTGCGACCCTACATTATGATTCATTGTCATGCAACCTAAACATTTATCCATTCCTCTTTATGTCTCATTCTAAAGCCATAGAATACACCGGAATCGGGACTATCGTCAAACGAAAATTGGCTCGAGCAGGCCGATCGCAGTGTGTCTTCATAAGACTACTCCATACTTCTGGCTTAAAGGTTTTCCCATACAGAACTTGTGCCGAAAGAAGGAGCCTTGTAGAATGCCATGTGGAAGTCCTGGGCTGGATCAGACCCGCCTTCCTGGCTTCGGCTTATGCCTTTGCGAAGTCGAGAGGCGGGCTACGGGAAATGATGGTCAAGAAAAATACGGTTGTAAAGAACACGTTTTTCTGCTATAATACTACTTTGTGGAGTATCATGAACAATTACGGGATGGAAGAGCGGGTGTGAAAAGCAGCGGTGGAGAAGCGCCTTGCGGCCGAAACAAGGACCGTACGAGATAGACTATGAATAACGTATACAACCATCAGCAGTCCGCCAGAGGTAGCCTGACAGCCGCTGAGCTTGTTGATAAACTTAGTCAATTTGACGGCTCCAGTGGTCAATTCTTCTGGAATCTGCTGGCTGTACAGTGCTTCTTAGGCCGGGCCGACAGTGGTGCGATCTTACGAAGCCGGCAGGACGAAGGCGTCGACATCTTGGCCGCATATCCTCAACTGCCCGAGAGCCCCGCCGAAGTACTTCGGAGCGCCCCGGCATGGCTGAATGAATCTGTCTCATCTGTCCATGAGGCTATTTCCACCGATGCGACTATTGTCAAACCCTTACCTACTCCGGACGGGGATCGTGGCGAAAACGGCCGGAGTTACGTTCTGTTTGTTCCACTGAAAATGGCTGAAATCGGCCAGGCTGTGGAAGCTTTTGTGATAAGAGCCAGTGATAGAAGCACCATCGAGACATGCCGGGAGCAATTGGAGCTGACAGCCAACCTGCTGGGCATCTCCGAGAGGCGACTGACACTCCAGAAAAGACAGGCAGGCCTGAGAAGACTGCAAAAAGCAATGGAAACGCTTTCAGCAATCAACCGGCAGAATCGGTTTACCAGTACCGCCATGGCCCTTTGTAACGAAGTAGCTTCTCAGTGGCGGTGCGAACGGGTGAGTATTGGTTTTCTGAAGGGAAGATATGTTCAACTGAGGGCCATGAGCCACACTGAGGATTTTAGTCGAAAGATGCAAATTGTTCAGGACATAGAATCTGCGATGGAGGAGTGCCTGGACCAGGACTGTGAGGTCCTGTATCCTGCTTCGCAAGAGGCTACATATATCAGCCGAGCAACAGGCCAACTGTCCAGACGGCATGGCCCACTGGCTGTTTTAAGCTTGCCTTTGCGGCAGGATGGAGAGGTTCGGGCGGTTCTAACTCTCGAGCGACCGTCGAGCGAATCCTTTGGCCTTGAAGAAGTCGAGGCAATTCGGCTAACTTGCGAACTATGCACACCAAGACTATTAAACCTGTATGAGCATGACCGCTGGGTTGGTGCCAGGGTCGTTGCTCAAGCCCGCAGCGCACTGGCTGCACTGGTAGGCCCGAAACATACCTGGACAAAGATTTTGGTGATACTGTTCCTCGGCGTGATACTATTGCTAATATTTGGTAAGGGGCAGTTTCGCTCTGAAGCACCTTTTGTCCTCGAGGCCACCTATCAACAAGTCGTTTGTGCATCCTTCGATGGTTATATCAAAAGCGTTAACGTTGAAGTTGGCGCTGCAGTCGAAGGAGGCCAAACAATCTTGGCCGAGCTGGATACTGCAGAACTGCGCTTAAAACTGGCCGCTGCCAAGGCGGAAAGGGCAGGGTATCTCAAGCAAGTCGCAGCTGCCATGCGGGACGGTGAAATTGCACAGGCCCAGATTGCACAAGCTGACGCTGATAAGATAGAGGCTCAAATTGAGTTGCTGAATTACCAGATAGAGCAGGGAAAAATCATATCGCCGATCAGTGGAACTGTTGTCAAGGGCGACCTGAAGCGCCAAATCGGTGCACCGGTGAAAACAGGCGATGTTCTCTTCGAAGTTACTCCTCTTGAGTCATTACGAGCTGAGCTGCTGGTGCCTGAAGATCAGATTTTTGATATTGCGGTAGACCAGGCAGGATATTTGGCTACGGTGTCTTATCCTGGCGAACGAATCAAATTTGTCGTAGAGCGGGTCAATCCGATGGCTGAGGTGGTGAATGACCGTAATGTTTTTAAGGTTCGCGTCCGTCTGCTGGCCGAAGATCCTTCGACCGAAGATCCCTTGGCCGAACATCCCTGGATGCGGCCCGGCATGGAGGGTGTGGCTAAGATATCGATCGGCAAACGGCCGTACATCTGGATATGGACCCGAAGGGTCGTTAACTGGCTGAGAATGAAATTTTGGCTTTGAGGACAACCAAGCAGGGTTGCCCCTAAAAGTCTTGAGATTCCTTATGGCTGTGGAACGCCCGACATTTCACGAAGCTTGGTATCGCGTTGCTGATTTGCGCCCGAGTTTATCATCGGGAGTGCAGGTTTACAGGCAGCATTTTCGTGGACAAATGTGGTACGTCCTGGAGAACCCCTCCAACAACCAATACTCCCGCATCAGTGACGAAGCTTACCGCTTCATAGGTATGCTTGACGGCCGACGAACCGTATCGCAAATATGGCGGATATGTAACGAGCAGCTTGCCGACAGAGCGCCCACTCAAGGAGAAGTCATACAGCTTTTAGGCCAGTTGCACGGCGTCAATCTCTTGCATGCGGACCTGCCGCCGGACAGCGAAAGCCTGTTCAATCGCTACCGCAGACGGGTCGGACGACAGGTTCGTGGACACCTTATGAACCTGCTGTTCATTCGGATTCCACTGTTAGACCCTGATCACTTTCTTGAGCACTGGGTCGGCATATTTGGCCGAATTTTTAACTGGCTCGGGTTGATTGTATGGTCGATGTTAGTAGCGACTGGGTTATACTTTGTAGTCGATAATATCCGCGAGCTGGTACACCAGAGCTCCGACGTTTTAGCCCCTGATAACTTAATATTGCTGTATCTTAGTTTTGTGCTAATCAAGATATTCCATGAGTTCAGCCATGCCTTCGCATGCAAGAAGTTCGGACAACTCAACCGAGGTGGTGGACAGGTACATAACATGGGTGTTATGTTTCTCGTCTTCTTCCCGTTACCTTATATGGATGCCTCCAGTGCCTGGGCATTTCGTAGTAAATGGCACAGAGCTATTGTCGGTATGTCCGGTGTTATGGCTGAGCTTTCAGCCGCAGCGATAGCGGCAATTGTCTGGGCCAATACGTCTACAGGAACGCTGCACATAATTGCGTACAACGTTATATTTGTTGCGAGTGTCTCCACGCTGCTTTTCAATGGAAATCCTCTTCTCAGGTTCGATGCCTATTACGTCCTTTCCGACCTGTTGGAAATGCCAAACCTTGGCCCGCGATCCAGAAACTACCTTTACTATCTGGTCAAGCGGTACTGCTGGGGGCTCAGAAGAGCACAGAATCCAGCATACACTGTCGGGGAGTGTCTCTGGTTCGTTTTCTATGGTATAGCCTCCATAGCGTACCGGGTGTTCATCTGCATAAGAATACTGCTGTTTTTGAATAACAGACTGCCGGAGGAGCTGTTTATACTTGTACCTTTGCTTGCTTTCTCTGCAATTGTGGCGTGGGTGTTTGTCCCAATCGGCAAGTTCTTACAACTTCTGGCCACTGGCGCCGAACTTGTTCGCAAGCGCGTTCGGGCGGTTGCATCAACCTTCGGTTCTTTTTGCCTGATAATTGCCTGTGTGGGATTGATTCCAGCACCTGACTATTGGCGAGTCGAGGGAGTTGTTGAGCCGGTTGACCTTGCCATAGTCCACGCTGAAAGCGATGGATTTGTTGTGGATTTTCTGGATTCTGACAAGAAGGTATCTCCAGGTGGACCGCACCTGATAAAAGCTATCAATCCTGAATTGGAAGCCGAAAGAAAGAGTTCGGTTGCTGAACGTCGCGGTCTCGAATTTAAGCGGCATATTGCTGAAATGCAGGAAATCGCCGCGGCACAAATATTAGACGAACAGCTTGAGGCTTTGGATGAAAAAATAGCAAGGCTGAAATTCGAACTGGCCTCGCTGAATCTGGACCCACCGCTCTCAGGCACATGGGTCGCGCCTGATATTGAGCATTCTATAGGGACGTATCTACCTCGCGGCCAAAGCATTGGCTTCGTAGCAAGTCTGGACGATGTTATCATCCGAGCCACGGCTGTTCAGAAAGTTGCTGCCATGTTAGAGCAAGCGGCAAAGGGCGTTGAGATTCGCGTTAAGGGACGACCGGAATTGATGCTTACCGGTCAGATCGAGAAGATTTTCCCGGCCGGACAGGAATTGCTGCCGTCAGAGGCCCTGGGCTACGCAGTGGGGGGGTCTATGCCGACACTGCCAGAGGACCCGCGCGGTACCAGGACTGCTGAGAAGTTTTTTGAGATTCGAATTAGACCAAATGCGGACAGCTCAGTTCGTTTGCTCACTGGCCAGCGCGTTGTTGCAAGGATTCGCATGCTTCCCAATAAACCGCTTGCAGTCCAGTGGTGGCGATCTGCAAGGCAACTATTCCAGCGGAGGTTCCACATTTAAAATGGTCGCACTTCCAAGCGCAACATGGCAGATGCTTGAGCAACGGATGTCAGACAAACCTCTCCCCAGAGGCCTTGATGCTGCATGGGATGCCGCTGTCGGATTAATAGGCCAGTTTCTGCCGAGACGAGAGATGTTTCTACGTCGGGCGGAAAGAGTGCTTTCACTGGAAAAACATTTTTCTGAAATGACAGACGCCAAGCTCCACAAGGTTGTCGATGAGCTTCGTGAGATTTTTCGCCGCGGCCGCAATAATCATTCGGACCTCGAGCGGGCCTTTGCGCTGGTTCGGGAGGTAGCAGCCCGTCAGATAGGCGATAGACCTTTTCCAGTTCAGATCGCAGGCGCTTTCGCCCTTGAAAGCGGCTGCATCGCGGAGATGGCTACCGGTGAAGGTAAGACTCTCACCGCCACTATGCCTGCGACAGTTGCCGGCTGGCGCGGCCAAGGCTGCCATGTTATCACAGTTAATGACTACCTGGCCCAACGCGATGCCGAATGGATGGGCCGCATTTACCGCTTTTGCGGCCTGAGTGTTGCACATATAGAGCAAGCAATGCCTCCCCCCGCGCGAAGAGCGGCATATTCGGCCGATATAACCTATTGTACGAACAAAGAGGTGACTGCTGATTTTCTCCGCGACCGGCTCATACTTGGCCGTTTAAGAGGATTAAGCTCGGCGCTTTTGGCCAAGATATCCAGAGCCAGCTGGCCGGTAATAGACCGCTTGGTTCAGCGCGGCCTCAATTTCGCCATTGTGGACGAAGCGGACTCGATTCTTGTTGACGAGGCAATTACACCGCTGATTATATCCGGGCCAGCTCCCAATCCTGAACAGGTCGAGGCTTTTCGCCAGGCTGCCGATGTTGCGACCAATTTGAACTCAGAAACAGATTACCGGGTCAATCCTCGCTATCGGGAGGTCGAATTAACCAACGCCGGTAGAGCACGTCTGGCGGAAGTTACCAGCACTTTAGGTGATATCTGGCAGGGTGCCCGCCGTCGGGAGGAAATTACAACCAAAGCTTTGATCGCCAAAGAGCTGTATTCACGGGATAAACAGTACGTTATTGATGACGGTAAAGTAGTCATCGTCGACGACTTTACCGGGAGGCTCATGTGGGACCGTAGCTGGCGTGACGGCTTGCACCAGGCTGTTGAGGCTAAGGAGAAGCTTGAAGTCACCCCCCCAAAAGATACATACGCTCGTATCAGTTTTCAGCGGTTCTTCCGGTTGTACCGCAAATTGTCCGGTATGACCGGGACAGCAAAGGAGGCCACCGCTGAATTTTGGCAAATCTATCACTTGCCTGTAGTGGTAATTCCGACAAACCGTCCGTGCATAAGGAAAATGGAGCCCGATATAGTGTTACCCACAGAATCCGCCAAATGGAAGAGAATCGCCTCGGAAATTCACCGAGTTCACGAGACCACCAGGCCAATTCTTATCGGTACGCGAAGTGTCCGAGCCAGCGAATACCTTAGCGAGCTGCTCAAAGCAGAAAATCTGGACCATCAGGTGCTTAATGCTGTCCATCACCGCCAAGAGGCCCAAATCGTTGCCGGTGCCGGGCAGCCCGGAAGAATTACAGTAGCAACCAACATGGCCGGCCGAGGCACCGATATTAAACTTGGCCGAAGAGTAGCCCAATTGGGCGGGCTCCATGTTATCGCCGGCGAACGAAACGAATCCGCTCGCATAGACCGACAGCTATTTGGTCGCTGTGCTCGCCAGGGTGACCCCGGAAGCGCCCAGGCAATAGTTTGTTTGGAAGATGAGTTTGTGTCTCGATATACCAGGAATCTCGTCGCTTACTTGAAAAAACGATACACTCACACCTCCGATGACATTTCTTCGACCTTTACCAGAGGAGTATTTCGCCTTGCCCAGCTTCGCGCAGAAAAGCTGGCCCTGCGCCAGCGTAAATCAGTTATGAGAACAGACCACTGGCTCGAAGAACAGCTTAGCTTTACCGGAAGGGAATAGTGACGTACTGTCCCACTGGAAGGCGTCCTGTGGACTACGGCTGTTATGGAAGAGCCGATTCTAAGGGGATAGATTCACCTGCCTTTTCAGGTGTGTCATTGCGGCCAGAAATAGCCGGCAATGAGGCGCTAACCTGATGCAGTTCCAGTACTGTACCTGTGGTTTGAGCCAGCTGGGCTAAGGAGATGTTGAAGTCAGCAATGGCCTTTATTTCGGCCCGCTGAGCATCTGCCAAAGCCCCCTGGGCCTGGAGTTTGACCAAAAGAAACTCGGGTGTCAGCTTCTCTCGGACCGCTTCTGAATCTTCCAGGGCCTGCAAATGAATTCTTGCTGCTTCGGCCGTATCTTTCTGGACTTGTATCTCCGCATAGTTTGTTTCGACCATTCTAATCCTCTCTTTGGCCTGTATTGCTACTTGGTCAGCGACGTTCTGCAAAGCTGAAATGGCTTTTCTGCGTTCAAGTCTTCTTCGCAGTAACTCGGCTTCCCGCTGACGATTGCCGAGCGGATATTCAAGAGATAAACCCAGTGCGTAACTGGAATAGTCGCTGCTGAAGAGCCGGTCGTGTGCTTGGCCATGGGCCCTATCAAAACCCTGCATTCTGGCTGAAGCAACCAGGTCCAGTCGCGGCATCTCTTGCCTTTCTCCGACACGGATGTTAATATCTGCAATCGCAATCTCAACTCGTGCCTGCTGAACTATTGGATTTTTCTTCATGGCAAGGCCCAGAATTTCCGAGGGCTGCAACTTGTCTGTCGCCGTGCAGGGTGTGGTAGCCGGTACGATTTCCAGCTCATTCAGCATGCCCATCTGTGGGTCGGCCATCAATCGTACCAGAGCATCCTGTGCGTCGATGACCCGTTTTCTGGCTTGAAGCAGCACGGCCTCGCGAGCTTTTGCGGAAGCCTCGGTCTGTTTGATTTGCACGTCAGTAGCGTCAATTTCTTTTCGTCCCTCCACTTTTTTCAATGTTTCGATTGTCCTGTCCAACAACCCCTCTTGAATCTCAACGTCATGGCGAGCCTGCAGGAGCCGCCAATACGCCGATATAACCTCTGTTGAAACATCTTCAGCTTTTTGACGAAAACCGAGAAGGGCAATCTCGTGATTGAGCTTGGCAATATTGACTCCTGCAAGGTTAAACTCCTGCCACGCATCGCGTAAAAGCGGCTGTCTTAGTTCAAAAGCGAGTATTGGCTCATACCTTGTGGGAGGCGTTCGGTACACCCAGTCGTCCCAACTGCGGCTCAAGGCATAGCTCATGGACCACTCCGAGCCGGTTACGCCTCTTTGCTTGATTCCCGACTCCAATAGACGAACATCTGATCGACCGGGCTGGAAAATGCTGCTGACAGGATTATCCTCTTCTTCGAAATTCAGACGCCCAAAGGCAGTTACATCGAACTCTCCGGCCGCCTTGGTTATATCTTGCCTGGCAATCGACGGGTCGAAACTCACTACTCTGATTTCAGGGCTGTTACCAAGAGCCCTCGCTATGGCTTGCTCAATTGCAAGGTTGGCAATCTCTCGGCCGGTGTTGGGATCTGTAACGATTTCAACATCAGTTGGAATTTCTTCAGGAGCTGGCCTAAGTAGATCCAAAGGATGTAGCAAGTCCTGACCCTCCGTATCAATCCGTCGCTGGGAACCTTGATCAGACAGGGTCTGTTGGTAGGAGGCGAGAATACTTTGATCATCTACTCTATCAGAAACACAACCAGCTATTGAACCCATCATTAAAATGACCAATAGTACAGCTATCAGGTCACCATTAAACAAAACAGCCTGGCTCCGGCATGGGCCTTCGCCAAGACGAGCATTCCCTTTAGAACTCATTTTTGAATCCTTAATTTACTTCCGCAACGTTAGAAAATCAACTTCGACGTGTTCGCCGGCTGGCCGGTTTGATTTGTTGGGTACTTCTATACGTACCCTCAACGTACTACTGGCTGCATCGGCAACCGCCGCAACGTAAATAATACTTCCTTCTATGGACACTTTGCCCGGATCTGGAAACTCAACTTTTACAGCTTTTCCCTGCCCCAGAACCATGGCCATGGCTAAAGGTACAGGGACGTCAATCCAAAGCGGGTCAATCTGGACAACTCGAACCACATCAGCCAGGACATTAACTGACTCGCCGGTCTCCACATGAATTTTTTCGATTCTCCCGTCTATTGGGCTTTTCAAACTCATCTTTTCAAGCTGAATCTTGGCCTCGATGTATTTTCTCTTTGCCTGTTCGTGTTCGAATTTGGCAAGTTGCAACGAAAGTTCGGCCATCCTCACACTCAACTTCGCATGTTCCACTTCTAATTCTGTAGCAGCATTACGTTCCGCAGCCCTCTCCAGCTTTTTAAGGTCGACCCTTCTTTGAGCCAGCGAAGCTTCGCTGGCCTGTATTTGCGTTGTGTCTTGGCTCGCGGCCTCGAGCTGCTCCAGCTGGGCCTTTTCAGCTGAGTCATCTTGTTGGACCAGCACTTGCCCGGCTTTTACCGAGTCGCCCTCCTTAAAATAAACCTTGGCAATACAGCCCGGCTGGACGAAAGAAAGTGTTACATCCGCCATGGGTTTGGTAATTGCTTTTATTCCCGCATGTGAAGATGCAGCTCTCAGCGCAATTAGCGCTACAATACAAATGAGCCAAGAACCCACAGAACTTTTTTTCAAAATCATATTATCAAACCTCCCAAATCTAACAAAATTGTACTATTATTATACTTATGTACTTAACAAGAGTGCAACCGAAATCTCCACAGGACGCCTTAGGGCACTATAAGCTGGACTCCAGAAATGCGTGCTTTTGTGTTTCGCCAGCAAAAGTGGAATAATTTGATTAGGAGACAGTAAGTGATAGTATTGGACTTTGTACCACGTGTGGCCGGATAGAAGGCAGCAAGTTGTTTTATAAACTTAACCACCTGTGCCAGTTGCTGTCCTGTGAAATGCTCGCTGGACGGCTAAAGAACCTCAATATAGTAATGTTTGATTACCGGGAATTTGTCATGAAGGAAAACGATGTTACCGTTTGAGAAGGCTCTTAAGACAGTTTTAGACTCAGCTTGCTTGCTTGGTGCCGAACGTGTTGATATTGCCCACGCGGGAAACCGGATATTAGCTGAGGATGTCAAATCGGATATAGACATGCCTGCCTTTGACAAGTCAGCGAGGGACGGTTTTGCCTGCCGAAGGGCAGATTTGGCCAACGAACTTACGATGGTTGAATCGATCCGGGCAGGGTATGTTCCGAAGAAGACCATCGGGCCTAATCAGTGCTCAAAGATCATGACAGGCGGCATGGTTCCACCTGGTGCCGACTGTGTGATTATGAAAGAGTACGTCGAAATACCCGCTGAAAATACCGTTCGCTTTGTTGGCGAAGAGACAGAAGATTATATTTATCAAAAGGGAGAAGACATCAAAGCTGGGGAAATTGTCTTGCGCACGGGCACCCGGTTAGAGCCGCAGCATATTGCAGTTCTGGCGTCAGTAGGTAAAGTCCAGCCAATGGTTGCAAAAAGGCCAAGGGTCGCGGTTATCGCGACTGGTGACGAGCTGGTCGAGCCAGCATCCAAGCCGGGGCCGTCGCAGACAAGAAACAGCAACAGCTTTCAGCTTGCTGCCCAGGTTGAAAGCACAGGGTCGATTGCAATAAATTACGGCATTGCCAGAGATACAACCGGCCACATTGACAGCATGTTCAAAAAGGTTGCTCAGGAAAACGATGTAATTATATTTTCCGGTGGCGTTTCGGTAGGGGATTTCGATCTGGTGCCGGATATATTCAGACAAAATGGTATCGACCTATTATTTGAAAAAATTGCTGTAAAACCAGGAAAACCTACTGTCTTTGGCATATCGGAAAAGTTATATTGTTTTGGACTGCCGGGTAATCCGGTATCTACGTTTGTGTTGTTTGAGATTTTGGTTAAGCCTTTTCTGTATAAACTGATGGGTCACGATCACAAGTCTCTCAATGTTCAAATGCCGCTGGGTGAGGCCCTCAGAAGAAAGAAAACGATAAGGCAGAGATGGTTTCCGGTAGCAATAACAGAGGCAGGGACAGTGAAGGGCGTTGAATATCATGGATCGGCACATATCAACTCCCTATCCGCCGCTGACGGGTTAGTCAGTATGGGTGTCGGTATAGCTGAAATTGAAAAGGGAACCATTGTACCTGTCAGGCTGATTTGAATAAAAAGTAGCTTTAGGTTTTGTAAGCAATGAGCGTTAATTATCTTAGAATTTCTGTTACCGACAGATGCAATTTGCGGTGCATTTACTGTCATCCTTTCGGTGGTTGCAATTTTATTGACCGTAAAGAGATTTTGAGCTTGGAAGAAATTCATCGTATTGTCAGGCTTTTTGCCAGATGTGGCATCAAAAAAGTTCGGCTTACCGGCGGTGAGCCGTTGGTTAGAAAAGGTATTGTTAAGTTAGTTGGCAAACTTGCGACGGTACGGAACATTGATAGCCTGGCGCTTACAACTAACAGTGTGCTTCTTGAAGCTCTCGCTGCACGACTTAAAGCCGCAGGCTTACAGGGTGTAAACATTAGTGTGGATTCTGTAGAGAGAGAAAGTTTCAAACACATTACGGGATTTGACCTGCTCCCGAAAGTAACCAGGGGCATATACAAAGCGATAGAAGTTGGTCTGAGGCCCATCAAGCTCAATACTGTTGTAATAAAAGATATCAACGTTTCGCAGATTCCGGCTCTTGTGCAGATGAGTCTTGATTTGTCGGTCGCAGTCAGATTCATTGAGTGCTGCCCAACAAGCCAACATATCAAGCTGGCGGGTGCGTATGTTCCCAATAGCGAGGTTCGCAGAATTATCGAACGCAGATTCGGACCGCTGTCACCTGTTCTGGTACGTGATACCGATGGGCCTGCCTTGTATTTCAGACTCAAGAATTCGGCTGGGACCATAGGTTTTATAAGCAGCCGCTCTTCGACATTCTGTCGGCAGTGTAATCGGCTTCGTCTGACCAGCGATGGCAAAGTCAGCCCCTGTCTGTATTCGGCCCACCAATATGACGTCAAGAAGCTTATCAGAGCCGGTGCCAGTGACCGGGCAGTGATGGATTTATTGAAAAAGATAATGTACGAGAAAAGCCGCTTTACAAAGCTGAACTCGCCGGCACCGGAATTTTCCATGCGGAACATTGGAGGCTGAAATTGAATGCGAAATTCAAAAGGTATGATAGATATAGGTGACAAGGACATTACAGCCAGGACCGCAAAAGCATGCGGGCGTATCGTCCTTGGTGAAGAGGCCTTTGACGTTGTCGAGCAGGGCACCTGTATCAAAGGTGATGTGCCTGCAACGGCGAAAATAGCGGCTGTGCAAGCTGTAAAATCGACATCAGCGATAATTCCAATGTGCCATCCGCTCTTGATTGAGGCTGTAGAGGTTGATTTTACTCTGGATGAGCAGGACAAATCGGTTGACGTAAGTGTGACCGTCAGGTCCTCAGGCAAAACAGGTGTTGAAATGGAGGCCCTTACAGGTGCAGCCGTGGCCTGTCTTACCATATATGATATGCTCAAATATACGGGCAAGTCCATGACAATCTCCCAGGTAAAGCTGCTCGAAAAAACAGGTGGAAAAAGTGGCGATTATAGAAGGCAGGATTAAAGCGATATCGGTTTCGAAGGAAAGAGGAACACGAAAAGTCAATGTGCCCAAAGCCGAGCTGAAAGCCTCCTTTGGCGTCGTTGGTGATGCTCATGCGGGCAACTGGCACAGACAGGTAAGTCTGCTGGCCGTCGAATCTATAGATAAAATGGTTGCAAACGGCGCGGAGGTCTCGCCGGGCGATTTTGCCGAGAATATCACGACGGAAGGTATTGAGCTGCTTGAGCTGTCCGCAGGCACCAGGCTGAAGCTCGGTAAAAGCGCCGAGCTCGAAATTACGCAATCCGGCAAGAAATGCCATGGCCGATGTAAAATTTACGAGCAGGCAGGTGACTGCATTATGCCGCGAGAAGGCATCTTTGCGAAGGTAATCGTACCCGGCCAAATCAATGTCGGCGACGTTATAGAGGTCATTGCTGATAATGATTAGAGTAGCTATATTGACGGTCAGCGACAGTTGCGCGCAGGGCAAACGAGAGGATGTGAGCGGACAGACTATCAAGGATATGCTGGCCGAAGATAAATTCGAGATATGTGAGAAAAAAGTCGTAGCTGACGACCGCGAGACTATAGCCAGCCAGTTGAAGTATTTTTCCGACGAAGCGGGCATTGATGTGGTGTTTACTACCGGCGGGACAGGGCTGGGGCCCCGTGATGTTACGCCGGAGGCCACGACCTCCGTGTGTAAAAGAATAATTCCTGGTTTAGGCGAAATGATTAGAACGGAAGGCCTTAAAAAGACCAAGAACGCCGTTCTTTCACGAGGCATAGCGGGAATTTGCAACAAGACACTCATAATTAATCTGCCGGGCAGTCCAAAAGGC
>CAYGBH010000058.1:0-14575 GCA_964348055.1 uncultured Pirellulales bacterium | reverse complement strand
TATGTGAACGACATTCTGGACCGGTTGATGGCAGAACATCCTCGAATCTACCAGATGATTCTCTATGTGGAGCAGCCGTTTCCGTACGACCTGGAAAAAAACCAGATTGACGTTCACAGCGTATCGGCGCGCAAGCCGTTGTTCATGGATGAGAGTGCTCACGACTGGAAATTGATAAGGCTCGGCCGGAGGTTAGGCTGGAGCGGAGTGGCGCTCAAAACCTGCAAGACTCAAACCGGCGCATTGCTGAGTCTGTGCTGGGCCAAGGCCCACGGAATGACCCTGATGGTGCAGGATTTGACTAATCCGATGCTGGCGCAGATACCTCACGTTCTTCTGGCTGCGTATGCGGGAACGATTATGGGGGTAGAGACCAATTCGATGCAGTTTTACCCGGCAGCTTCGGCGCCGGAGGAGGCGGTACATCCGGGGCTTTATAAGCGGCGTAACGGCCAGGTTGACTTGTCAACATTAAGCGGGCCGGGCTTTGGTTACAGGTTAAGTGAAATTAAGAGAGA
This sequence comes from uncultured Pirellulales bacterium, assembly GCA_964348055.1. Lineage (GTDB taxonomy): Bacteria > Planctomycetota > Phycisphaerae > Sedimentisphaerales > Anaerobacaceae > JAUXAL01. Next base: position 14,057 of record CAYGBH010000058.1, on the reverse strand, counting down.
GCTGCCCGATTTGGCAGCGCACTTTGAAAAGTGAAATTGGTTTTTAGAAAATATTAGATGTCATTCTGAGGCGCAGCCGAAGAATCTCATCTCTTGAGCAATAAAGAGATTCTTCACTTCGCTGCGCTCCGTTCAGAATGACAGGTGTAATATGTTTTCTATAAAGCAAAATAAAGTTTTATTTGTTCGATCTTTGAGTTAGGGAGTAATTGAAAATGGCGAAATTAAGTGCATTTGCAGATGAGGTAGTCGATGACTTCTCCGAGCAGGTTAAGTACCTTGCCGCTGAACGCGTGGGTTATATTGAACCTCGCTTTATTAACAAGGCGAACATAATGGACCTGGCAAAGGATGAGCTGAACGAAGCGAAAAAGATGATACAAGACCACGGTCTGAAAGTAAGCGCTATCGGCTCGCCGATAGGCAAGGTAAGGCTTGATGAGCCTTTCGAGCCGCATCTAAACAAGTTCAAACACGCGGTCGAGCTGGCGCAGCTCTTTGAGACGCCGTACATACGAATGTTCAGCTACTACGCCCCGGAAGGTGAGAATATCGACGACTATCGCGACCAAGTGATGGAGAGAATGGCTGCCAAAGTCGAGGTGCTAAAGGACATTGACGTTGCTATGGTTCATGAAAATGAGGCTAATATTTACGGTCATACCGCCCAGCAATGTGTTGACCTTGTAAAGACGATCGATTCGCCGAAACTGCGGCTGGTTTACGACCCGGCCAATTTTGTTTGGGGGGAAAAGATTACAGACAATGTCAAAAGCTGCTGGCCTGTGATGAAGCCCTACGTTGTCCACATTCATATTAAAGACTGGAAGCTCGGGGCAAAAGACGTTGGCAGCATACCGGGTGAAGGTGACGGCCAGATTAAGGAGCTGCTGGCCGAGCTTGCGGCGATGGACTATGACGGCTGTCTTACGATGGAGCCGCACCTGCAGGCCGGCGGCCAGTTCGGAGGCTCGACAGGGCCTGAGCTTTTTTCAAAGGCGATTGCAGCGGTGAGAAATATTGCGGCCGACGTTGGCCTGGCTTGTGATTAACTTTATACGGAAAGGGAAACAGATATGAAAACCTGGAACATTGGAATAATCGGTGCCGGATTAATCGCGGATTTTCACGCAAGAGCTATAGGTGATATTCCCAATGCAAAATTCGTAGCGTGTTGCGACAAGATTCCGGATAGAGCTGAAAAATTAGCGGATAAATACAAGGCCAAGGCTTTTGGAAGCTATGAAGAGATGCTGAAAGTCAAAGAGATAGATATTGTCACCATCGCCACACCAAGCGGCTTCCATCTGGAGCCAACCATTGCCGCAGCCGAGGCCGGCAAACACGTAATATGCGAAAAGCCTCTGGAGGTTACTCTGGAACGAATTGACACTATGATAAAAGCCCACGAAGAGAGCGGTACTCGTCTGGGCGGCATATTTCCGTACCGATTTAACGATATGATGGTACCTATCAGAGAAGCGATAAACTCCGGACGCCTCGGGGTAATTACCTACGCCGGCATATATGTTCCCTGGTGGCGCACCGATGAATATTATAAGGACTCCTGGCATGGCACGTGGAAACTCGACGGCGGCGGTGCGCTGATGAATCAATCCATCCATATGGTTGATATGCTGTGTGACGTTATGCCGCCAATTGAATCTTTACAGGCATTTACGGCGAAACTGGGACATCCTCAGATTGAAACAGAGGATACCGCGGTTGCTGTGCTGCGCTACACCACCGGTGCTTTGGGAGTTATCTACGGCACGACCGGCTCGTATCCTGGACAATTCAGGCGATTTGAAATTACCGGCACAAAAGGCACAATCATAAATGTGGAAAACAGCATTACCCTCTGGCAGTTCGCCGACGAAAGACCAGAGGATAAGCAAATCCGAAAGAAATTCGGCGAAATCGCAGGCGGAGGCGGCGTGGCTGACCCGGCTGCAATCACACATGAAAATCATACGCGCAATTTCAAGGCCTTCATAGATGCCTTAGAGAGCGGCGAAGATTTTTGGATTGATGGAGCCGAGGCCCGCAAAGCGGTGGAAATTATATTGGCAGTATATAAGTCCGCCAAAGAACAAAAACCTGTAAAGCTCACTTGACAGCGTTCTGGCTGGGTTGTAAATCTTGGTGTTTCTTTCTTTGGAGAACTGAAGGTTTTTCCCTGGCGAATTTTACCCCTCTACCTGTAACTTTCTCTTTTCGTTCTCTTACGAAGTCTATGTATTGCAGCAATGCCCAGGCACTATTATTCCACCTCATTTGATAGCCCCTCTCGTGGGCCTGCTTTTCCATCATAAGGCGCTTATCTTGATTGAAGACCAGATAATCAAGGGCCTGGGCTATTTGTTCAATTGAGGGCTCTCCCGGGTCGACCAGAATACCTCTGGCATGGCGCCCGATAATAGTGCCCTTCGGACATCGCCTGTTCGAATGAATCAGTTCCACCGCATATCTGAACTTAGTTGCTATGGCGACTCTGCCGGAACCGAGTGTGTCGGCCAATATGCCGCTCGATATCTGGAACATGTTAAGATAGGGCAACACCATGATGTTTGTCGCACCATAGAACTTGAGCAGGGTGTTCTCCTCAAGAAAGGCGTCGAGAAAAACTATGTCATACTGCTCAAAATTAGTTGTGCCGAGTTCCTTCACTTTGCACCATGTCAGTTTGGAATCTTCCAGTGCTTTGTTGAGTGACGCTTGATATTCTTTATAAGGCTCTCCATTTTCGACCTTTACAAAATCGGGGTGGCATTGGCCGACAATCAAATAAATCATCTTTTCTCTTTGAGTTTCAGTGCAGGATTCGGCTAAAAACCTGCCAAAGGCGCGAATACCGTATTCAATACCTTTATCCGTTGAAAGAAGCCCAAGTGTCGTAATAAGAAAGCGGTTTTCCAGGCCGAACTCGCGCTTTATTTCCAGGCGGTCATACTGGGATGGATGCTGCATCCTGATTCCGTGATCGATGTGCTTTAACTTTGAAGGGTCAATTCCATAAATATTAGATTCAAGTATGTGAATTGCACTTTCTGTTGTGACGATAAGTCCATCACTATATTGTGCGAGCTCCTGTGTTGTCTTTTTCTGATGCGGGTCCGGCTCATCAAGAACAGTGTGCAAGTAGACTAAAGTTGTTAATCCCTCCTTGGTAAACGCTTTTAGCATGTCAACAAAATTAGTACCCTCGCCGTCATTGCCATCGTTATCGGGGTCAAATCCGTATTCGTGTTGCAGTATAACGATAGTAGGGTCGGCGCTTTCGCCTGCCCGGGTGATGATATGAGTGGTCGTGTCAAGCCAGGATTGGGGGGTATATTGGTCGATACGGAGGTCTACGGGGATGCCATACGGCCCGTTACCGTTATCAATCGCCGCGACCCTTATCTGACCGACTTCCGCTGTAAAATGCGCCAGTGCAGTAGCCAGGTCGCGTGAAAACGTACCTACTCCGCACTTTCGTGGCGGGTAGGTACTGACTATCCGGATATTATACGGCACGGCAAAGCCCTTGAAATTCAGGGTATCAGAATATCAGCAAATCAGGTGATTAGCGAATAGCCTGATAGCCCGGCAATCTGCTCAGATAGCTGCCAGCACTCCTCTGACGTAACCGACCGACTCGGCCAGACCCGCCAGCGGGTCTTCGGGGTCCTTTTCGTATTCGAACGACACGATACCAGAATACCTTATTTTTATCAGCGTCTTTAAGAACTTCGGGATGTCAATCACTCCCCGTCCGACTTCAACGTTTTTTCCCTCCGCGGTTGCTTCTGTAACATCCTTTATGTGTACATCCAGCAGCCGGTCTGCATACTTCTTGGCCGATGCTATCGGGTCCGAACCTATACGTAACGTATGCCCAATGTCATTGCAGAGCCCAATCCGTTTATCCAAATCTTTGATTCTTTCATAGGCACTGGCCGGTGTCGGATAAATTTTGTCCCCCGGCCCGTGATTGTGAATGGCAACCTCAATATCATATTGTTTAACCTTTCTGTTTACCAGAGGCAGCAGTTCAGGCGCCGGAACACCAATAATGACCTTCATTCCTGCGGCTTTGGCATAATCAAAGGCATTATGCACCTGGTCTTCGGTTTTCATAGTGATTACACCGCCGCCGTAGAGTATCAGCCCAGCTTCTTTAACTTTTGTCACGACGCCCCGGATTTGAGTCGGCGTGCTGTCCAGAGGTAGGTGAAAGCTCTTGAAGCAAATGTATTTCAGTCCAACACGTTTGGTCATCGCCAGTGTGTCGTCCAGATTAAATTTTCTTAAAGTATATGAGGCCAGACCTAATTTGAACCTTTGTTTACCTGCCCGTCCACGAACCTGGCCTATAGAGCTGCTTGCGCCGGCCAGCGAGGCCGCCGCTCCTATACCGGCTACTTGTAGAAATTGTCTTCTGGTCTGTTCTTTTGCTGTCATCTGTATTTTCTCCTTTTTAATATTAACACCCTGCTGTTTACTTTTAAGCTAAAGATAACACAAATGCCTTTCAGATACAAGTAAATTCGCGTTGCAAATGGACAACGTATTTGGTATGATATTGTCTCACAGACCAAATACCAAAGTTTTAGGTTTGCATCGAGAAAGGCAGAGGAAAAATGCTGAAAAGCCGAAGAACTGAAAAGACGAACAGGCTAACCCGGCGGGAGTTTCTGAAATGCTCTGCGGCGGCCGTGACAATCGTACCGGCTTGCGTGTTAGGCGCCGAGGCACCGAGCAATCGCATCCTGGTCGGCTGTATCGGTGTCGGACGGATGGGGCTGGCCGATTTGAAAGAGGTCATGGGATTTAAACAAGCCCGGGTTGTCGCTGTATGTGATGTCGATTCCAAAAGGGTTAAGCACGCCAAGGGGCTTGTCGAAACACATTACGGCAGGCAGAGCACGACTGGAACCTATAAGGGCTGTGCGACGTACAAAGATTTCAGAAATCTTCTCGCACAAGAAGATATCGACGCGGTGCTGATAGCAACGCCTGATCACTGGCATGCGCTGCCAGCTATTGCCGCAGCTAAGGCCGGCAAGGATATCTTTTTACAGAAGCCGCTGACGTTGACCATTAAGGAGGGACGAGTGTTAAGCGATGCGGTTCGCCGTTATGGTCGCGTCTTTCAGGTCGGAAGTCAGCAGCGCAGCGATTCAAGGTTTCGCTTTGCATGTGAGCTGGTCCGCAACGGGCGGATAGGTAAGCTGCAGACCGTGAAAGTCGGCTTTGGGGTCGATCCATCCACGGGACCGCAGAGGCCTATGCCAGTCCCCGAGCAGCTTGATTACGACATGTGGCTGGGGCCAGCGCCCTGGGCCGCCTATACCGAAAAACGGGTCCATCCTCAAGACGGCTATGGTCGACCGGGATGGCTGCGTATCACAGACTACGGCGCCGGTATGATTACGGGCTGGGGCAGTCACCACAACGACATCGCACAGTGGGGGATGGAGACAGAATACACCGGCCCGGTCGAGATTGAAGGCCAGGCGGAATATCCAAAGGATGGACTATGGGATGTCCACGGTGTGTTCCGTATCGAGTATACCTATGCCAACGGTGTCAAGGTCATCTGCGCGGACAACGAAAAGAACAAACAAGGGATTCTTTTCGAGGGAACGCAAGGCTGGGTGTACGTCAAGCGTGGAGAGATTGACGCCCAGCCGAAGTCGCTGTTGACATCGACTATCGGCCCAAACGAAATGCATCTCTACAAAAGCAATAACCACAAAGCGAATTTCCTTGAGTGTATCAAATCTCGGGCAGAGACCGCTGCCCCGGTCGAAGTCGGTCACCGCTCGTGCACCCTCTGTCTGCTGGGTGAAATCGCAATGCGGCTTGGCCAAAAGCTAAAATGGGACCCGGAAACAGAACAGTTCAACAACAATGATGAGGCGAACCGGATGCTCTCAAGGTCGATGCGCAGCCCATGGCAGCTTTAGGATTTATTAAGAAAACTAAGTATGAATTTGTTGAGGAAAATCATTTCAGTTTATGTGCTCGTTGCTGGGTGTAGTATTCTAATACCGGCACAATCGAGTACCCATGCTCAGGCAGCTTCACAGCAGGTAGCGGCTAAATTGGAGAAGGATAGAGTCGTAGTGACTATCGACGGCGAGCTGTTCACGTGCTATAAGTTCGGCAAATCGCAGAAATATCCGTATTTCTGGCCGGTGAACGGACCGGCATCGGGCAAGTCCATCACTACCGAAACATCACAGCCGTATCCGCACCATCATTCGCTGTTCTTCGGTTGCGACCGTGTCAACGGCGGTAACTACTGGCAGGAAGGTAATGAACATGGGCAGATTGTCTCGCAGGGCCCAAAGCTCATTGAGGCCTCAGGAAAGCGCGTCATTTTTATCGACAAATGCCTTTGGCAGAGAGGCACAAACCAGCCGGTCATCCTTGATCTGCGCCGTGTCGTTATTAGGGCACCGAGTGAGGCTCTGCGCTTTATTAATTTCGAAATTTCGTTGGAAGCTTTGACGGACGTCGAAATTCTCAAGACGAACCATGCGTTGTTTGCTGCTCGCGTCGTACCTGAGCTGAGCGTCAAGACCGGCGGCACGCTGATAAACGCTGAGGGTAAAACCGGCGAAAAGGGCACATGGGGCGTGGCCTCGCCGTGGTGCGACTACTCGGGAACGCGAGAGGGCCTTACCGAAGGTATCGCTATTCTGCAGCATCCGGATAACCGCTGGTTCCCGAGTAAATGGTTCACTCGCGACTATGGCTTCTTCTCGCCGACACCGATGTTCTGGCTCGCAAATGGGCGTCTGGAACTGCCCAAGGGCCAAACGCTTACTTTGCGCTACTGCGTCGTTGTCCATAGCGGCGATGTGAAAACGGCGGGAATTGGAGAGATATTCAAAAGATACCAACGGTCTGCTAAGCGTTCCCAAATGCAAGAAAGGCCGGTTTCGAGCCCCTGAGGCTGGCGGCCCCGGCCTTGAGCATGCCCGCATTTGGCGGCTGGTGCGGTCTTTTTGCTGTGCCTGCTGCATTATGAGTACAGGTAAGTCCTTTCTCAGCAATAACCTATGACGATATGTAGGCTATAAATTTATTGAGTCCGTTATATATATCCTTTGAATTTTCCTTGAAAATAGTGTATAATTAGATGGATTGTGCAATTGCAAAAGGTACACTCCAATATTTTTGATTCTGACTCGGCTACCCGTGCCTTCGGTACCAAGGGTGCAGGTAAATATATTTGTTCGGTTCGGCAAACCGTACTAAATAATTTTGCGGTTAGGGCGAATGCGATGAGACCAAACAGAGCGATCAGTGTGTTAATTATGACCATGTTCGTGGTGTGCCTGCCGGCCCAGGGCAAGGAAGACGACTGGTTCGTCTACTTAGGCAACAAGACGCCCCCAAAGGCGCCGCGCAAGAACATCAGCGCAGCCGAAGCGGTGGCGCCGCTGCCGTTGCCGGCTACACCTTTACGGCGTACTGAACGTAAGAAGCCGCCACAGCCGGACTATCTGATAGGCAAGGTAATATGGGGTGAATCGGCCTCTTTTGTCGATTCAGGCGGCCAGAAGATGGAGATTGCCGACTGGAATCTGTGCCCTACGGACATGGAAAAATTCGTGGGAAACGGCCGGTCGATGGATTTGACGTATCACTGGCAAAATGTCAACCTTAACGATTTTCACTTCGACCCTAAGAAGCTGCCGGCACTACTATTCAGCGGAGGGCGGACATTAAGGCTTAGCGAGACTCATATCCAGGCGCTGCGAGAATACGTATTAAATGGTGGTATGGTTATCTGCGATTCGATTGCGGGCTCACCTTACTTTTACGAATCGGCCAAGAAGGTTTTTCTGCAGGCGTTTCCAGAATGTCGGTTCCGGGTCCTTCCGGCAGACCATCCGCTCTATCATATGCTTGTGGATGTGGCGAAGCTGACTTATCCAAAAGGCCGCGCGTCGAAGGGGGGTATGATCAAGGCCGGTGCCGGGGGCACCAAGCCGTTTATGGAGGGCATTTACGTCGGCAGCCGGGCCGGTGTGCTGGTTTCGAAATACGGGTTAGGCTGCGGATGGAACCGTGATATACGGAGGCTCAGCGGACTGCGGCAGGCAGCTTATTACGACGTAAAAAGTGCCAATCAAATTGGCCTTAACCTGGCGGCATACATTGTAGGTTATGCCGAGGTAGGACTTCTCGAGGGTCAGCCGGAAGTTTTCGGTCTGGCTGACCAGAAAAGACCTACCGACGAATTTGTCTTTGCCCAGCTCAAGCACGATGGCGTGTGGAATGTGCATCCCGGGGGAGCAACAGCACTGCTGACGAAGCTGCGGCAGCATAGTGCTGTTCGCGTCAACCTAAAGCGCGTGGCAGTGAACCCGGAGGAGGACGACCTTTCCTCATATCCATTTCTATACATGACAGGTATGGACGATTTCTCGTTCTCTCCAGAGGCAGTTACCGCTCTGCGGCGTTACCTTGATTACCGAGGTGTGCTCTTGATAAACAACGGTATGGGTTTGGGTACGTTTGACAGGGCGGTGCGGCGTGAACTGGCAAAGATCGTGCCCGAGGCGAAACTGGAGCCTATCGCGGCAAATCATAATCTCTATAACAGTTTTCTCCCAATCAGGCAGGTGACATTTTCGCCCGTGCTGGCAAAAAACAAACCGGAACTTAATAATCGGCCCTATCTATTGGGCGTGACAATCGATGGTGACCTGAGAGTTTTCTATAGTCCCTACGACCTTGAAGCTGGATGGCTGGAGGCCTACTATCCGTTAATAAGGGGCTATGACTCGATTGGGGCCCAGCAGTTAGGTATGAACATTATTACGTACGTTATGACTCATTAGAGCGGAGGGTATTGTATGGCAGGTAAAAGGTCCACTGTAAGCTGTCCGGAATGTGGAAAGATGTATGAGGTCAGCAATGTTTCGCCCGGGCAGAAAGCTCGCTGCAAATGCGGATGCAAATTTGATGTGGCATCCGGACAGATTGTCGACGGAAGCGGGTCCACAGCTCCATTGATGAGAACCGCTTCAGGGTCAAGCGGGACTATAACTGCGGTTGAATCGCTGGCCGAGGCCAAGGCTAATATCCTCGCTGAAGTGGGCAAAGCCATTGTCGGGCAAAAAGAGGTGCTGGATCAGATTCTCACCGCGTTTTTTGCCAGGGGACATTGTGTGCTAATGGGGGTGCCGGGACTGGCGAAGACTATGATGGTGTACAGCCTGTCTCAAACGATGCTGCTTGATTTCAAGAGGATTCAGTTCACGCCCGACCTGATGCCCACGGATATTACCGGGACGAACATTCTGCAAAGCGACCCGAAAACCCGACAGCGGCGGTTTGTTTTCCACAAGGGGCCGATATTTACCAATGTACTTTTGGCCGACGAAATCAACCGTACTCCGCCGAAGACCCAGGCGGCGCTGCTGGAAGCAATGCAGGAGCGCAGAGTGACCGAATCAGGTCATACGCACACGCTGCCTGAACCTTTTCTGGTGCTTGCGACGCAAAATCCTCTGGAGCTGGAAGGTACCTATCCGCTGCCGGAAGCACAGTTGGACCGGTTCATTTTGCTTATAAAAGTTGACTATCCCAACCTGCCGGAGGAGCAGCAAATTTTGCTATCGACCACCGGTCGCGATGGAGAGGCGCTTGATGGCATCCTCGATGCTAAGTCGGTCACGAGGTATCAGGATTTGGTTAGGCAGGTTCCGGTCAGCGAGTTTGTGGCTAAATATGCGGCACGTCTGTGCCGCGCAACGCGACCGCGGCATGATGAGGCTCCTGAGTTTGTTAATAAGTTTGTGCGCTATGGCTGTGGACCTCGTGCCGGGCAATCGCTGATACTGGCGGCCAAGGCACATGTGGTTCTCAACGGCCGCTTCAATGTCTCATGCGATGATATCCGAAAATATGCCTTGCCGGTGCTGCGTCACAGGATTATTCTCAACTTCGCTGCAGCCAGCGAGGGACTCGATACCGATGCAGTAATCACAAAACTGCTGGACACGGTCGGTGAGTCAGAGTAGACCAGACTTAAGACTTATGCCTTGTGTCTTTTAACCGGAGGTGTGTATGGTTGAATCGGCAGGTCAAGGAAGCGCAGCCAAGTCAGGGGCGGGGGTCGGCTATAAGTATCTGCCGTCGCAAATGGCTGAGCGTCTGCGCGGAGTTGAAATAGCTGTTCATCGGCCGATGGACGGCAGCCGCCAGGGACTGCACAGGTCGCCTGCGTTCGGCTCGTCTGTGGAATTCGCTGAGTACCGCGAATATGTGCCGGGCGATCCAATTGCGCGGATTGACTGGCCGGTTTATGCCCGGAGCGACCGGTACGTCATCCGGCGGTTCCATGAAGATGTGAGTATCCGCTGTTACATTATGCTCGATATATCGGCTTCTATGAAATACAAGCAGGATGGGCCGCTGCAAAAGAGTGAATACGCTTGCTATCTGGCGGCAGCGCTAATGTATCTGATGGTGCGGCAGGGAGATATGGTTTCGCTGATTACGTTCGATGACCGGGTACGCAAGTACTACGAACCGTCCGGCAGCTTTGTGGGGCTTAAGCCCATGCTGCTGGGCCTCGAGCAAATCGAGCCGGCGAACGCCAGCGCAGCCGGGTCGGAATCAACCCGGCCTTCGGCGGGCAATATCGAGGCAGCGCTGCACAGCGCGGCCGAATTGATCAAGGGCAGAGCATTCGTGATTGTCATTTCCGACCTATTGGAAGAACCCGAAAGCATACTGCGGGGCATAAACCACCTCCACTATGACGGCAAACAGATTACACTGTTTCACGTTTTGGACCCGGCAGAGATTAGCATGTCGATGACAGGATTAGTTGATGTTGTCTCGCTGGAGACGAAAGAGAAGATAACAGTTGATTTTAGACAGATACGGGATGCGTACCTTGAGCAGCTACGTTTTTATCTCGACGAGCTGCGAGGCGGCTGTCAAAAAATCCGGGCCGAATACATCATGGCAGAGACCAGGACGGAGGTAGTAGACGTCATTTTGCAGAGGAGTAGAATGGCATGATTTTTCCCGCTCCCATCTTTCTTTATCTTCTGCCGTTAGCGGGGCTGCCTATTGTCTTTCACTTTGTTCTCAAGCAAAAAAAACGCACGGTGGTATTCTCGACACTGATGTTCTTTCACCGGACGGATCCGAAGCTGAACTCGCACCGCAAAATCCGGCAGTGGCTGCTGCTTCTGATGCGGATTTTGTTGATTGCATTTATACTGCTGGCTTTGTCACGACCGATATTTCAAAGCTCTGCGGGGGGGCTGGGCGGCAAGATTTCAGTGGTAGCGGTAGTGGACAACTCCGGGTCGATGAGCGACGGAGCCGGCTATGATAACGATAAGACAAAGCTCCAATGTGCCGTGACAGCCGCCAGAAGACTTATTTCCACACTGGAAGACGGCTCGGAAGCAGCAGTGGTGTTGCTGGTCGATGACCCTGCAGTAGAGTCGGCCGAGGGCCAGTCTGATCGAAACCCGGCGATGGTCGGCGACCGGCTGACTACAGACAAGGAGTCTCTTTTAGCCTTACTTGATAGAATCAGACCCACGCAGGCGACAGGAGATGCCGGCCGGGCGCTGGCGCGGGCCTTCGGAATTCTTCGTGCGAGTTCTGCGGGCGGCGGGGCTGTGCATGTCTTCAGCGACCTTCAACAGACCGAGTGGGGGAAAGATTCAAAACGCTTTGAGGCCCGTGGGGCGCCGATAACAGTCTACGTTCATAAGATTGAGCCTGAAATCCGAGACGAAGCTAATGTGGCGATAACGGCGGTACAATTGCCCGAGGAAAGGATTCTGCCTAAACACACTTATTCAATCGGCTTGGTGCTGCAGAACACCTCGGATACCGTTGCTAATATCCGGGTCAACTCTATCGACAGCCAGGACAGCAAAAATACGGAGAACGTGACTCTGGCGCGGGGTAGGACTGAGACTTTAGAAGTGGAAACCAAGCCGGACGAGAATGGGTACCACTGGATTAAGGTCTGGATCGAAGGCGATGGTTTCTCGGCAGACAATGAAGCAGGTGTAGGAATATTCTGTGAAGAAACGGCAACAATCACGTTTGTGGGCACTCCTGAAGAGTTCGGCGTGCTACCGGTGGCCTTGTCGCCTTCGGGTCAGGGGCAGTTTACCGGTATGGTTGCGGACTTCCGCTCGCCGGGTCAGTTGAGCCAGGCCACCGCCGAGGGCAAACCAATTATGATTGTTACGACCTGGACGGGATTGCAACTTATGGGAGAAAGCTCGCTACCGCTTCGGGAGTACGTAGAAGCCGGTGGCAATCTTCTGGTCGTTCCATCACTTACAGTTGGGCGAAGAGTCGTTTCTGAACAGCTCCCGGATTGGCTCGGTGCAGGCTTAAAGGGCCGTGAGATGTACCCACAGGGCGTCAGTTTCGATGTGTTAGATGATAGAACCACCTTCTGGCATCGAATCCGTAATGCATCAGCAGGTTCGAAGCTGGAACCTGTCAGCGGGTATGTGTTTCATCCACTGGGACTAACTGACGAGTTCACGCCGCTTTTGGGAGTTGATTCTGAAAAAGTAGTAATTGCACATAGAAAACTGGGTCAGGGCAATATTTACGTCAGCGGTACAGCTTTCGCTACACAGTGGAATACGCTGCCTCTTACGGGATTGCTGGTAGTGATGACTCAGCGCATGGCGGTAGGGGGGGGCTCGTCCGAAGAGCAGCGAACATTATCACTGGTGGCCGGTGAACGTCCGCGCGGTATCATAGCCGAAGGTAGTGAGGTTGAGATTCTTTCCCTGGTGGGTGATCCGATGGACTGGAAAGGCAACGGGCAAGAAATCCCGGCCTTTCCACGAGCCGGGGTGTACCTGGTCAGGAAAGATGATGATAAATACTGTATATCAATTCGTGCATCAGAGAAAGAAGGGTTAAAGAAATTTGTCGGAGGTTCGCAAGTTCCGATTATAGGTCAGATAGCACATAAGATATTGCCCTACGATGAAGCCGAAGATTTCGGACAACACCATAAGAGCCAGGCGAGAGCAATAGAGTCGTATTTATTTCTGCTTCTGCTGGCAACGCTGGCGCTGTTGGCAGAGGGCTGGCTGGGCAGCCACAAGCCGTCCCAGGCCGGGCGGAGCACCGCCGAAGAGAGAATATCAGAAGCTGAAACAGTACCAGTGGCTCCGGTTAACAGACTGGGCCGTAAGGTAATGAGCATCATTGGCAAATCACCTGCAGGTAAGATGACGGGCTGGAGGGCAGGCTAATGGAAGCACTTCGGTGGCAGACACATCTTAATCCGGTCTTGGGGGCGGGGCTGATTCTGGGCTTGGTGGTTTGGCTGATTATTCTATATCGACGACTGCGAAGACAGCATCCGGCTAAACATGCCGTAATACTGCTGGTACCCAAGGTGCTGATAGTGCTGCTGCTGATTTTGGCCTATTTTGACCCGGTATGGAGCGTGATGCAAAGGCCAGGAAAAAATAGAAAAGTCGCCATCCTGGTCGATACATCATCTTCCATGGATATCGAGGACGAATCTGAAAGCACGCGGGTCCAGCGAGCTGCTGTCCTGGCCGAAGAGCTTACGCAGGGACTGGAAGCTTCTTACGTTGATATTGATGCCCTGGAATTCGACCTGGAGGTGCGAAAGCTGAGTGAGCGCAGTAAGAGCAAGGCTGGCGCTAGGAGTCCCGACGTGGATAAGCAGTTTGACACGTTTGGTCCCACTGAAGGGGTTCGGGAGACCGATTTGGGTAAGTGTCTGGTTACCATGGCAGATAAGCTGGACCCAACAGCGCTGGGTTTGAGAAGACCCGCCGTTGGCGAATCCAGCTACATGGGCGTGATTCTGATTACAGACGGCGGCGACGAAGTGGTGCAAGACGTCAGGCTGCCCGAAGTGCCGGTTTACATCACCGGTGTAGGCAGCGAGCCGGATACCTGGAATGATATAGCGATAACCGCGATCGAGGCGCCGGAGGTCGTGGAAGAACAAAGCGATTTTGAAGTGTCCACCGACATCGTGGTCCGCTCTGTTTCCGGTGATT
>CAYGBH010000057.1:7006-14646 GCA_964348055.1 uncultured Pirellulales bacterium | reverse complement strand
GTACTGAGATGATCAAGATTCCGGGTATGTTGATGGTTGGTGCCGGCGACAGAAATTCCGGCAAAACAGAATTTGGCTGCTCACTAATCAGAAAGTTTGGTTCTCAGCATAATATTATTGGCATAAAAGTCACCACAATAGAGCAAGCCAACAGTAGCTGTCCTCGGGGTGGATCTGGCTGTGGTGTGTGTTCATCTCTTGAAAGTAACTATTGTATTAAAGAGGAGACCGACAGCCAACAACAAAAGGATACATGTAGAATGCTTGCACAGGGTGCAACAAGAGTTTTTTGGCTCAGGTCTTTGAAGGCACATCTTGAAGAAGGGATAACTGCATTACAGAATGTGATTAGCTATGATGCTATTTCGGTATGTGAGTCGAATAGCCTTCGACAAATTGTCGAACCAGGGTTGTTCATTATGTTAAGAGATCGTAAAACAGCAAACAGCAAAACTTCCGCTGGAAACGTTGCTCGATATGCTGATGAGATAGTTCTTTATGACGGAGATAATTTTGATATCGACTTGGATCAAGTTAAATTAAACGAAGATAAATGGACTTATAAAATAAAAGCAACGGCAATCATAATGGCTGGCGGTAAAAGTGAACGGATGGGGCAGGACAAGAGTATGCTGCTGATTGACAATAAGCCTCTGATAAAACATATCTTTGACCAGCTTTACCCACATTTCAGCCAGATTATTGTCAGTTCAAATGATGTATCCAAGTACAGTTTTCTTGGTGTGGAAATAGTTCCGGACAGAGTCACGGGCCAGGGGCCGCTTATGGGGATTGCCTCAGCACTTAGGGCTTCAGTAAATGAGATGAATTTCGTGATAGCTTGTGACATACCTGAAATTGATATTCGTTTTGTTCGATCGATGATCAAAGAAAGCAGAGATTTTGATGCTGTGGTACCTCAAACCGGGAAGTCTCGATATGAATTTCTCTTCGCTGTATATAAAAAAAGTGCTATTGCTGCAATCGATAGATCAATCGCTTCAGGAAACTATCGGATGATTGATTCCTTGAGGGATTGTAAAGTCAACTATATTGATGTAGCTCAAGCTCACCAGATTGAGAATCTCAACACAAAGACAGATTATTTGGAGTTTATTGGGAAACAGAATGATGTTAGCTTTTAATGAAGCTTTGGATACTGTTTTGAACGCTGTTCGCCCCCTTGGTACCGAACGTGTCAGTATCACCGATTCAGCAAATCGAATATTAGCTGAGGATGTCAAATCGGATATGGATATTCCACCATTTAATAAATCTGCAATGGATGGTTATGCCTGCCGAAGAGAAGATTTGACTAATAAACTGATGATAGTTGAAACTATCCCTGCCGGCTATACTCCTACCAAATCGGTCGGACATAATCAGTGTGCAAAGATCATGACAGGCAGTGTGGTACCGGAAGGTGCCAATTGTGTAGTTATGAAGGAATATATCGAAATGCCGACGGAAAATACTGTCCGCTTCGTTGGCGAGCAGACATCTGATAATATTTGCCAAAAGGCAGAAGACATCAAGGCTGGTGATGTCATCTTGCATAAAGGCACTCTGTTAAAACCACACCATATTGCAGTTCTTGCATCGGTCGGTCATACTCGGCCACAGGTCTCAAAGATACCAAGAGTTGGTATTATTGCAACTGGAAGCGAATTGGTCGATCCACTATGTAGGCCGGAGCCATCTCAGATAAGAGACAGCAACACCTTTCAGCTTGCTGCACAGGTTGAAAGTATGGGTGCAGTTGCGACAAATTATGGCATTGCCGAGGATACAGAAAAGGCTATTGACGACATGCTCAAAAAGGCTATTGAAGGTAATGACGTGGTTATTGTCTCTGGTGGTGTTTCAGTGGGCGATTTCGACCTTGTTCCGGGGATACTTAAGCGAAACAATATCGATCTGTTGTTTGAAAGTATCGCAGTGAAGCCCGGCAAGCCCTCGGTTTTTGGTGTATCGAACAATATCTATTGCTTCGGACTGCCGGGTAATCCAATGTCTACGTTTGTGCAGTTTGAAATTCTGATTAAACCCTTTCTATATAAGCTGATGGGCCATGATTATAGATATCATGATGTTCGAATGCCTCTTGATGAATCTGTAACGAGGAAAAAAACAGAAAGACAAGAATGGTTCCCAATAGCGATAACAGAGAAAGGGACAGTAAAGCTCATTGAATATCATGGCTCGGCACATATCAGCTCGCTATATGGTGCTGACGGGTTGGTAAGTGTCGATGTTGGAGTGGCTGAAGTTGAAAAGGGAACGAACGTCCATGTAAGATTGATTTAGATCAAAATGTGACTTTTAGGTTTTGTAGATGATAAAAATTAATTATCTGAGAATTTCTGTTACCGACAGGTGTAATCTGCGGTGTGTCTATTGTAATCCTTTTGGCGATTGTGATTTCATAGCATATAATGATATCTTGAGGTTTGAGGAAATACAGCGTATCGTCAGACTTTTTGCCGAATGTGGAATCAAAAAGGTCCGACTTACCGGTGGTGAACCGTTGGTTAGAAAAGGTATCGTTCAACTAGTGCGACAGCTTGCAATGACTTCAGGTATTGAGGAGGTGTCGCTCACAACTAACGGTGTTCTTCTTGAGCAGAAAGCTTCTGAGCTTAAGGCTGCAGGTATGCACCGGATTAATGTAAGCGTAGATTCCGTAGAGAGGAAAAGCTACAAACAGATTACAGGCTTTGATTTGCTATCAAAAGTAATGAGGGGTATTTATAAAGCTCTAGAAGTGGGATTGACACCGGTTAGGATTAACAGCGTTATAATAAGAGGTATTAATGACTCTCAAATACCAGTTCTTGCCGAAATGAGCATTCGTTTACCGATAGCAGTTAGATTTATAGAGTATTGCCCGACTAACAAAAATACCAAGTCGGGAGAAGTTTATGTGCCAACGTCGGAGGTTCGAGAGGTTATTGAACGTAGGTTCGGACAGCTTTCACCTGTTTTGGTCCGTAACACCGACGGTCCAGCCCTGTATTTCAAGATACGTAATGCGGCAGGAACTATAGGTTTTATTAGCGGCCGATCATCGACCTTTTGCCGCGATTGCAATCGCCTTCGGCTAACAAGTGATGGCAAAATAAAACCTTGTTTGTACTCCGCTTATTTTTATGACCTCAAGAAACTTATTAGAGGTAGAGCCAGCGATAGGGATCTGAAAGCTTTATTGAGAAAAATATTATACGAAAAGAGCAACCATAAAAGGTTTAATAATCCCCTTGAACAGTTTTCTATGCAGAAAATCGGAGGTTGATAGAATCACAAGTCATTTTTCTATAAGGACACATAAGTTGTCGAGATGTTTTATTTGAGATGCTAAATGGAGAAGAGATTTACTGTGGAGATAGTATCGAACATCCCTATTGGTCCATGGAAGGTTTTTGATCTTATAAAAAAGCAAACAGCCGGCTCAGTAGTTTTTCACTTTGCTGTAGTAAGACCAAGTACCGGAGATAAAAACACAAGTTCGATAGAGTTTTGTACAAATGGGGATGTGAATGAAGAATTGCGTATGATCTGTCAGGAAATTCGTGAGAAATGGGAGATAGAAGATTTATTGATAATAAGGCGGATTGGTCAGTTGAATATTGGAGACATTATATCTTCAGTTGCAGTCAGTTCTGCTCATAGTCAAGAAGCGTTTGAAAGTTGTTGTTATGGAGTTAACAGATTAAAACAAATGTCAACGATAATAAAAAAAGAAACCGTTGTTTGAAAATCGGCACCGATTGTCACAATGTCGATTTTCCATATCGATGAGAGTTTTACAATCGAGAAGAGTTAAATTATTTGTAGAATGATCACAGGGGACGTAATTGTTAGTTAAGTTTGTATAGATGAATGATTTAAAGGGTATGGTCGATGTAGGTGGCAAGACTGTCACAATCAGGACAGCAAAAGCATGCGGATGTATTGTTCTTGGTGAAAAGGCCTTTGATGTTGTCAGACAAGGTGTCTGTATCAAGGGAGATGTGATCGCAACAGCAAAGATTGCAGCTATTCAAGCTGTAAAGTCAACACCAGCGATAATCCCTATGTGTCACCCGATTCTGATTGAAGCTATTGATGCTAACTTGACTTTGAATGAGCAGGATAGTTCGGCTACCGTAACAGTAACCGTCAAATCATCAGGCAAAACAGGTGTTGAAATGGAGGCTTTGTGTGGCGTAACCGCAGCCTGCCTTACGATTTATGATATGCTTAAATACACGGGCAAGGCAATGACAATTACCCAGGTAAAGCTCGTTGAAAAAACAGGTGGAAAAAGTGGGGATTACAAAAGGCAGGATTAAAGCAATATCAGTTTCGAAAGAAAAAGGTACACAAAAAATCAATATCCCCAAAGCTGAGCTGAGAGTTGACTTTGGTGTTGTTGGTGATGCTCATGCCGGTAAGTGGCACAGACAAGTAAGTTTGCTGGCCATTGAGTCGATTGAGAAGATGATTGCAAAGGGCGCGGAGGTTTCGGCGGGCAATTTTGCCGAGAATATCACGACAGAAAGTATTGAATTGCTCAAGCTGTCTCTTGGCAGTAAGCTCAGGCTTGGTGAGAGTGTAGAACTTGAAATCACCCAGTTTGGAAAGAAATGCCATAGTCGATGTGAAATCTTCGAGCAGGTGGGCGATTGTATTATGCCGCGAGAGGGTATCTTTGCGAAGGTAATCACGCCTGGTCAAATCAATGTTGGCGACGTTGTAGAGGTCATTGCTGATAATGATTAGGGCAGAGATATTGACGGTCAGCGACAGTTGCTCGTAAGGAAAAAGAGAAGATGTAAGCGGTCGAACGATGCCGGATATGCTCGCCGAAGATAAATTCGAGATATGTGAGAAAAGAATTGTAGCCGACGATCTCAAGACAATAGCTAATGAGTTGAAGTATTTTTCTGATAGAGCAGGCATTGGCGTAGTATTTACTACCGACGGGACTGGGCTGGGACCTCGCGATGTTATGCCAGAGGCTACGGTCTCTGTGTGCGAAAGAATAATTCCTGGTTTAGGCGAAATGATGAGGACTGAAGGTCTTAAAAAGACTAAAAATGCCGTTCTTTCGAGGGGGATAGCAGGAATTTGCAACAAAACGCTCGTGGTCAATTTGCCAGATAGTCCAAAAGGCGTGAAAGAATCATTGGAGCTAATTTTGGACATCCTGCCGCATGCTGTGGACATGATGCTTAACGGCGGACACTGATAGCAGAAGTTACAATTAGAAGCTGTTATAATTACAAAAGACATTTCCCCGGAGCCATATCGACCAAACTCGCTACTTATTCTGATTATAAAGTCACTGTGTCCCCCGTACAAGAACGACCAACTTTACTAACTTGCTGCCGCCTGTGTCACATTATGTCTAATAGTGGAAAAGGCCAATATCGTGAAACCGTAAAACGAAAATTTTGAAAGGAGATTTTAACTGAAAGAATGATGTGCTAGTACACTTGGCAAACTGTAAAAGCAGAACATTTTTTGAAAGGATATTTAAATGAAGGAAGAAAGTATTAATGTGCTGGGTAAACTATTGCTTTTCGCGATAGTGTTTGGATTGTTAATCCCTCCGATTGCTCAAGCCCAACAGGATGTTGACGCAAGGATAGAAAGACTCGAAGCGCAGCTTCGAGCCCTTCAAGACAAACTGGTAAAATTAAAAGCAGAGAGAGCAGCGCCCCCGGTTGACAAGAAGGAGGTGGAGACAATAGTCGACAAAATACTTGCTGAGAAGCCACGACCCGAACCGGGGCCGTCAGACCTTCGCGTTTTCTGGAAAGAAGGCCTGCGTCTTGAAACGCGGGATAAGGATTTCACACTGAAACTCGGTGGCAGAATCCAGAACGACTGGGGCTGGATGACAGAAGACAACGATGTCAAAAGTAGCAAGGGTGATCTGTTAGATGGAACGGAATTCCGACGAGTACGGCTGTATACATCGGGTACAGTCTATGACAATATCGACTACAAGCTACAATTTGACTTTGCGGGCGGTGACGCAGACCTGAAAGATGCCTACCTTGGTGTTAGAAACCTTCCAATCGGATATCTCAAAATGGGGCATTTCAAGGAACCTTTTGGACTTGAGGAGTTGACCAGTAGCAAGTATATCACTTTCTTGGAAAGGGCGTTGCCCGTGGTGTTTGCCCCAAGCAGAAACACCGGTGTTATGCTTCAGGGCACCGCCCTGGCAGCTTCCGACCCCCGGATGACCTGGGCTACCGGTATCTTCCGGGATGCAGATAGCTATGGCGAAGATAAATCAGAAGGAGGCTACAGTGTAACCGGGCGTGTGACGGCATTACCGTGGTATGAAGATGAGGGCGCCCGACTTCTTCACGTCGGTGCTGCCTACAGCCTTCGAGAGCTTAATGACGTTGTTCGATATAGATCTCGTCCTGAAGCACACTTGGCGCCATATTTTGTTGACACCACAGCATTAACCGCCAACAGAGCCGGTCTTTTAGGATTAGAAAGTGCTTTGGTTCATGGTCCGTTTTCGCTTCAGGGAGAATATATGCGTACCGACGTCGATATATCGAGTAGCTCTTCATTTGACGGCTTTTATATCCAGGGGAGCTATTTTCTGACCGGTGAACATCGCAACTATAAGACTTCAGCTGGTGCCTTCGACAGAGTAAAACCAAAGGAGAACTTCCATTTTGGGGAAGGGATAGGTGCTTGGGAAGTCGCCGCGCGGTATTCACAGCTCAATCTTAACGATGCCGGCATCAGCGGTGGCAGATTGAAAGACGCTACGGTAGGTCTCAATTGGTACCTTAATCCCAACACGCGAATAATGTGGAACTATGTCCGGGCAGAGTTGGACCGTGTAGGCAATGCGGACCTATTCCTCATGCGATTCCAGGTGGATTTCTAAGCCTCTTTATCCACGGTATCAATTACTGCCCCATACGTGTAACTTGTAGGTTTACAGATGTTGGAGTATTTCTGTGCGGCAACGGCCTCAAACGCCTTATCCCTCATGGCCTTCCGTGTCAGTTTCTAGATATCGACATCCTCATCGTCCTTTTTAGCATCAATTCCCATCTCTTTCTCCATCAGCATCACTTTCTCATACTCCGTTGAGATTACAGCTTGCTAAAAGTGTTTCGACTGAAGAAAAACTCGACCTTCACCTTTTACATCCTGAATCTTTTTAGCCATTTCTCGTAACCATATCCCTTACATCTATATAAATCCCAATAATCCCAAAGAAATCCAAGAAATCCTATGAATTTTCCAGAAGATCTATTTTTACTAATTACTGTACGTTTTAATCCCCACGCCTTCTTACATTTTGGACACTTCAATATAATGTACCAGTTGACAATTATAGCCACTCCCACCCCTATAATTAGTGGAATTATCCTATACAGACGTTTTAGACGTTTTTTTTCAAAGTGCGCCAAAGTTGGATTAGATTTAGGTACATTGTATGAATGCATATATTCACTTACCGGTACCCGGTAGATTCTCACCCACAGATGGTGTTCGACCGGCTGGATTGCTACTGGGCTGGTACGCCCCTGCAGCCCCATGATTTTTCCTACTTCGGATTCGGCATCAACCGGCGGATGTGCAATTTTCTGCCGGTCGCACCGTATGGTCTGGTA
>CAYGBH010000057.1:0-6906 GCA_964348055.1 uncultured Pirellulales bacterium | reverse complement strand
AGGGCCTCCATGTTCTTTAAGTGCAAAAGAAAGGGAGGAGTAACAGAGAATACAAAGTATGCCTAACTAAGAGAGCTTCACGTCTACTCGATGCGCCGACGCGTGAAAATGGGGCCGTTTTTGGGGGCGATCTATGCAGCACCGTGTTACCCTTCTACAACCTTCGTCTGCAGCAGTTTGGCTCTCCGCTCGTCGGCCTCTTCTGGTTTGCCCAAAGCTTCGTAGAGTTCGATTATCCGGTACGGCGGAGGATCAATAGCGTGATGTCGTCGGATTGCGGGGCACCGGATGCAAACTGTCGGACTGCTTGTAGGATTTGCTCCACCAATTCTTTTAACGATTCCTTGGAATGCTGTTTGATGAAAGCTTCAAGACGCTCGGTGCCGAACTGCTCCCATTGGTCGTTCATAGCCTCAGTTACTCCATCTGTGTACATTACGACTGTATCACTGGTGACCAGGTCGACTTCGTGAAGCTCGTAGTCGGCATCCTCAAAGAGGGCCAAGGGAGTACCGCCCAATTCCAATTGCTTTATATCGCCATTTCGGACGAGTATTGGCGGATTGTGTCCTGCGCTGGAGTAGAGAAGACGACCCGACCTATGGTCCAATTCCGCATAGAACATAGTGACGAATTCGGACGACGGGTGACCGATGGATATCATTGACGAATTGACGGCTTCCAGCACGGACTGTGGTGTTGACCTTTCTAACGTGACCGCTCTTGCCAGTCCATGGGCCTGAGTTATGAACATGGCGGCCTTGAGTCCCTTGCCTGCGGCATCTCCAATCATCATGACCGAACGATCAGGTGCATTCAGGAAGATATCGTAAAAGTCGCCTCCCACCTCGCGTGCAGGATTACAGATGGCTGCGAATTCATAGTCAGTGATCTCCGGCAGCGTTTGAGGCAATATGCTCATCTGTACTTCTCGGGCGAGTTTCATCTCCGCGGCGAGTCTTTCTTTTTCAGCGGTGGTTTCCCGAAGCTTGCGAATGTAGTCCTCCAGCCGACCGCTCATCCTGTTTAAGGTCTGAGCAAGATATCCGAACTCGTCATTGCCGGCAACTGGAATCTTGAGGGCTCCCGGTTCCGGTCCGGCCTGACGCACGAAGTCAGCAATTGCCAGGGCCCTCTCGCTAATTCTGCGTGCAACAAGTCCACCGGCGATGTAACTACCAAAGATACCCAGGTTGATAAGGGCAGCGAGGGTCCTTGGAACATTGGTCAGGACGGCTGTAAGGCCAGCCTTGGCTGATGTGGCGGTGACGAATCTCACTTCGTTTGTACGGCTGATGGCCTCGGCGACGTGCCACGTCCTCCCACCATGGCGAACCTTATACGGGGAGGCGTCGGTTGAACCTGCTGCCGGTTGCCAATCTGCCAGCTCGGGTGGGGCCTGTCTGAACAGCTCAGTGCCGTTTGCATGATATACGATTATGGCTTCATGTGCCGCCCACTGTGCGCTGAGTGGAAGGTCGGCTCTCCATTCGCAGCAGCCTGTCAGGACCTTGGAAGCTGTTGATTCCATACGGGCGGCGCCCCAGATCTGGACTTCTTCAGGGCTGTTTGGATCTGGCAGATTGTAGAAGGCTGTCGGTGAATTCTTGAAGGCATCCTGCACAGACGGTGACATTCTTGACTCCACCTCGGTTGAATCCATGATCTGCAATGATGAGAACGTTCCGGGTACCGTTGACCATTGTTGCAATAAATTCTTAATCTCCTCGTTGGTACGCCTGACCCTATCCAATTCAGAGGCGTACAGTCTCAAGAGTAGAGAGTGACTGTCTATTTCATTGCTTATCTCACGGGCAACATCTTTATTGGCCTGAGCGACAAGAAAATCGGCGCGTTCGACCATCTGCCAGACCCACCATCCGGCAACAGCAGAAAGAGGCAATATACCTGAGACTATAATCAGGAGACCTAACTTTGCCATTATTGGGACATCACTGAATCGCCTCACCAGCAACTTTCCGTGTGAACGCCCTGTGCCGCCCCAGAAACTCTCACAGAACAAAGGGCCCCGTACGATAATTGCTGAGACCGACTTAAGCAGTGCCGGAACAAGGATGATACAGGGAAAGGTGTTGCCCACGAGCCAACTAAGAAGCTTGCCAGACCAGTAGGAAAGCTCATAATTCGTGGGGCTTCGCAGATAGGCTTCTGTTACTCCGAAGGTAGCCCCCAAAAGATGGCTCAGCACACAGCCGACGAGAATCGCTCCCAGCCAGTCTCTGCGAGTGCGTAGTCTGGGATCAAGCTTGCGATAGCGAAACCACAGGCCGGCGAGGGAACTCTGGATAGCATTAGCGGTTAGGAACATCAACGGCGATTCACCAACAAGACCGTTACCCAACATTGGGCCAATGATTCCGGCAATGGCACCATAGATGCCAAACCAGATGGAGAAGACGACCTGAAACGCTGCGGCCGGCCAGAAGCTGACAATACCGGTAGAATCGGAGGAAGAACTCATAGTACCAAGTGTAGCAGTAAGAGTTACCAGGAGGGTAAGAGATGCTGTCAGAATTAGGTAGCGCAGACTGAACCGTACATGCTGACCGGGGAGAATGGTCCAGACCTCATCGGCGTTGACGGGCTCTGGTCTAAAATATAGATCTTCCATATTCATCAACCGCGAAATGATATTGTTTGCTTTTTTGCAGCACTCGGAACGTGTAATACTGTAAGTAATTCTAATCGAAAGAATCTATGTAATGGGAGACTCTTAAGTTGACTGTAACACGTGGTTATTTTACTGAAACCACAACAACTGTTTATTACTGTAGACTCTTACGGACAAGTATATTGAATTTGTTTCATATAGCAAGAAAATAGTAGCGTATAGTACAGAAAAGTGAAAAGACAGATATCGAAGGATTCGGTATAGGCCCCATCTTCTTGGGGCAATATCAAAGCCGTAAGTTAAACCACCTCATGATTTTCTTTAGGACAGCTGTGAAAGGGATTTTAAATTACAGGACACTTCGAATGGAAACTTGTTCGACAAGTGGTGTATTCAACTTGCGCGCCGTCGATTTTATGTCTTACGATATGTCAAAAACCTCTGTTAGCCGCGTAATTTCAAAGACCTTTCGGAGACTGGGTTCCAAATTACATACTCTCATTTGACCACCGCGTTCGCTTATCCTCTTATAGACTCTTACCAAAAGACTTAGCATGGCAGATGTCATGAATCTCACATTGGCAAAATTCATAACCATTTGGTTATTCTTATTTTTCTCAATTACCGGCTCTAAAGATTCCTGGAGTTTCCTGATCTGTTCTTCGTCGAGGATAATCTCGTCATTAAAAGTCACAATGGTGAATTCCAAACCATACTCGACTTTAATTCTTGTCTGCTCCTGTTCCATCGCATCTCCTTATCAGGGCATTGCCTACAAATTGTCTGCCCCAAATAACTGCGTCTGTGTTTATCAATGATCGTCATGGACTTACAATACTCCAAGCTAATTGAGTATTGTAACAACCAACCTCTCAAAATACCAGAACTACGGTGGATAGAAATCTTCTCAGAGATAATACGTGAAGATTGGTTTATAGAATCTTCCGGTCTTTGTTCGCCAATCTATTTGCTACAACTCAATGATAAGGCAGGGGTTTCGGATTTAGCCACTTAATTACCCTATTCTTGATTGCCCAGGCAGTAAAGAAATTACCTCTGGGTGTATGATGCCCATTATAAAAAGGCGCAAGATACTGATCGGTGTCCACCTTGTACTTTTTGTAATCTGCGGCGAAAGCATCCCGCATATCAATAACCAGATAAGGTTTATCTTTTAACCAGTCAACAAAACCCTGGTCAAAACGGGGTTCTCCAGACAGATATTTCGCTACATTGCCGCGGCCGAAGGAAAGCATAATCAGCAGTTTCTTGCCTGTATCCCTTGCAAACTCCTCCGCCCAAGTGACAACATTTTGGGTCGCAAACAGTGCCGCTTCGGTATGAATCTTTTTGATCTTTTTTGCCGTTTCGGTGTCTGCTATTTTTTCGTCGGGAATACCAAACGTAACCGCCACAGGATTTATAAGTGCTGCTGAAATATTCCTGCCGCCCTGGCGTGTGGCCATTACCATCTTCAAAATTGGGTCATCTTTGAAGGTGCGCCAGAGGTAATCTTCGTCGCAAAGTTTGTAAAGGTCTTTAGGCCTCTTCGAGATGTTCTCAATCTGTTTACAGCTGCCCTTAGCCACATCTACCCTCAAATGGGGCAGTGTAAATCCGCATCTTGAACCGTAACCAAACCGTATGCTCCGCCAGGCATCGAGATTACGGTAGTGATCATCATCCCATATATTAAGGATGATATATCCACCTGAAGTTTGCTTTTCGACCTTCAGCATCCTCCTATAGGCTTGATAGACACTGTAACCGCCGACTCCATAGTTGCGAACAGGTTCTTGAATGTGCGCCGCCAGATATTCTTCCCACGTTTCATTATTGTTTGCCTGGCTGCAATGTGTGAAACTATTGCCATACGTACGAATTCGGCTGGATTTGTCAGGAAAGTTAATAACCTTGCGGGCACCATCGGATTCATAGCTATAGAACACTTTAGAACCGTCAACACCGGTACTGCCTATCGCCTCATGATGAATCCAGCCCAGCTCAGAATAGTATTGAAAAATCTCGCCGGGGCGCTTGTCTCTGGGACCGTATTCACCCGTGATAAAATCTTCGATCCTCTGGCGGCTTGGCATAATCGAGCGAAGATATTCTCTGGTGCGTTCTTCAAAGCCGTTGTCTTCAACTTTCAATATTCCGTCAAGAGATAAGAGAGCCAAAGAAGTCCCAATCATCTTGTTCAAAAATTTACGTCTTTGCATTATCAAACCTCCATAGAAATTCCCTCTTCTTATTACTTACATGACGGAGATAATACAACAAAACTGCCAAAGAAAGAACCAACAAAGTAATAACAAAAACATCCGGGCTCATCAAGCTGAGAAATGAACCTATAAACATGGCAGGCAGACGGCTAAATTCTGCAGTTCAAATCTGTCTTGATAGCACATGTTCTTTCTTATGCGTGGTACTAAGCACGTCCACCTATGAAGAGCTCAAAGTCAAATAATAAAATCTCTGTTGCCACAATTTTTTTGAGGCATCCAAATTACGACACAACAGCCACGCTTTATAGCCTTTCTGAACAGCCGGTCGACTTCATGATGCATTATTATGGATAACTGACCAGTTATGGCCAATTACTTTTTTCATTGGCTTCTGGGCAAGAGAGTGTATAATGATGAGTAGACTCTTTTTTAGCAAGTACCTGAGGGAAAGGTGGCAGACAGTTATGTGTAAACGAGAAGGTTTCACATTGATAGAGCTGTTGGTGGTGATAGCTATTATCGCATTATTGATGGCGATATTGATGCCGGCCCTAAACCGAGCGAAGAAACAGGCAAGAATGGTTGTTTGTCAGGCGCAGCTGAAATTATGGGGTCAGATTTGGACGCTCTATTGTGATGATAACGATGGTTATTTCCCGTTTCACACAACCGGCAGGAACATACGTGGGTCATGGATATACCCGCTGAGGCCTCATTGGGAGACAAAGTCAGATATCCTTAGATGCCCGATGGCCACGAAACCTCCCCTCAGCGACAGGGGGTCCAACGTATGGGGCGGTCCATTTAACACCTACCAAATGGCAATTGGTGGACCAGACAACTTGCAGGAAGAATGCAGCTATGGGTCAAATAACTGGACTTTTAATAGCCGGCCGGGACTGACTGAGATTCAAGGCCGCCCAACTAAATGGAATTGGAATACTCCCAATGTTAGGGGCGGAAATAAGGTTCCAATTTTCTCCGATACCATGTGGAAAGGCGGTGGGCCATACGAATCTGGCATCGGCGGTCAACCTCCTCAATTTGATGGTCAGTGGCTGGGCATCAATTACGAAATGCTGCATTTCTGCATCAACAGGCACAACGGGTTTATAAATGCCACTTTCTTGGATTGGACGGTCAAAAGAGTTGGTCTTAAGGAGCTGTGGACTTTAAAGTGGCACAAGAAATTCGACACAGCGGGTCCCATGACCCTGGCTGGCGGCGTAAGACCTGAGGATTGGCCAGCATGGATGAGACATTTCAAGGATTACTAAGAACAACTACAGTTATGGCATGTAATCGCAACGTCCATCTACAAAGAGCCCGAAGTCAAATACTAAAACATCTGTTGCCACATAAATTTTTCTTTGAGGCATCCACGTTACGACCTGTCAGGTCATGAAAGAGAGTGTCCACTCACTGATTGCCAGAGAATTAGACTATCGGAGGATCACCTGACTTTCTGCTCCACGAATGACTACCTGGTCAGGGGATTTTCACCCCAAAAATCATATGCCATGTCTGGCATACACGCCTCAAAGATCGGTCTTCGGCCCCATACAAATCACACGACCGTCAGCGAGCGAAAGAAAGAGCAGGGCGTTTGCGGCGGCGAGGCTGTCCCATGCCGGCGGGGCATCGAGTGTGTACTGGGCTAGCTTTTCTCCGGTGGATGCAGATGCCGCCCAGAGGATGCCGCCCATTCGTCCCTCGTACGCTTTGGCTAGATCGTCTTGCGGGAATGCGACCGGGGTTCCAGCGACGAACAGGACGTCATCGGCTAGCGCGATCGCCTTGCCGGTGAGTGGAATGGAACTGCTCCAGAGTTTCTCCGAGGGGGCAACATTAGCCGTGTTTCGCTTTCTGGCTCGCGCTTGCCTACGCTTGCCCTGTTTGGCAGCGGCCCGCGTGGCAGCTCGCCTGCCGGTGCTTGCTCTCGAGCTCCCCTCTCGAACCCAGCCTGTCCAGGTCGCCCTGCGCCCGTTCGAGCTCCCCCGCGTTGTGCTCCGCAATGAGCTTGATCACCAGCTCGATGCTGCTGGG
>CAYGBH010000056.1:0-14668 GCA_964348055.1 uncultured Pirellulales bacterium | reverse complement strand
CAAAACCGCTCCTCCTTTATTTTTTTCCGAAAAGCCCTTTCAAGCTGCCAATCAATGAAAATAAAGCAAAATACCGCCCTTCGTACTAATTATTTATTTGCCGCCGAGCCTACAATGTTCGAGGAGTTTAGTGCTAATTTATCCTCTCTATACTTTGCGTTTTCTGCGGTTGTTATTTACACGATACGTAATACGAAATACAAGCATCGGGCAACTAAACTTATCTGCGTGGTAAATAAATTGTCACAGTGGTTCCGCTACCGGGCTCACTTTCAATATCTAACGAGCCTTTGTTTATCTGTACAAACCTGGCAGCGTAGGCAAGACCCATTCCTCGTTTTCGGCCGGCCGGCCTTACTGAGAAAAATGGCTGGGTCGCTTTTTGGAGGGTCTCGGCGTCCATTCCACAGCCCTGGTCATTGATTGTCAATTTCACCAGGTCGCCGGACTCATCGGCATCAGCGGTAATTTTTATGGGCCCGAGCTCACCTCTATAGGATTCAACAGCGTTGGAAATAATATTTGCAATTGCCGATACAATCTGAGCCGAGTCCACAAAAACGTTCTCGACGTCCTCGGCAAGCTCGATTTGAACATCGATATGCTCAACGCTTGTCTTTCGGCTGGCCAATTGTATAGCTTCATCGATTATTTGCTTTACAGGCGTCGGCGCTGACCTGGGCTGCGGCGGTTCGGCAAAGCTCATTAGGTCCTCGATAATCGCAGATGCCTTCTGAGCGTTTTCTCGAATCTGTTCTAAGAATTGTTTCTTTTCCCGGTCGCTCTCAGCTTGAGCAAGCAATTGTGCTCGGCCAGATACCACCAATAGAGGATTATTTAATTCGTGCGCCGCACCGGCTGCCATCTCAGCCAAAGCGTTCAATGGGTCCTCCGCCGGCGGACCGGGTTGAGTGTACTTGGCTTTTGAAGGCCCCCGCTCGGCGGCAGCGCAAATAAGCAGGGCAAAACGCTCGGCAAAATTCTCCTGCCTCCGCCGGGCCAAAGCCATATCTAACACAGCGGCAGCAATCGAAGTAGATGCCTTCAGCCTTTCCTCAAATAATTCTGCATCTCCCGGGTAATGAAGCTCAAAAGCAATTGCCCCGACTGCTTTTCCGGCCGAAAGCAGCGGCACCAATTTTGTTCGATTCACGTCAAAGTCGACGTCCAGTTGCTCAAACAGCCAATCGATGTGGTCATGAGCGTTCAAAATCGCGAAGTTGTTTGCTATCGCTTTTGGTATGGCAGGTGTCTCGGCCGGGGCACTTAAGGAAACCACCTCGCTTTGCGAAAGACTTTCCACAACCACTGCTTCAAGCGTTTGCGACCCGCCCGAAGGGGCCAAATACAGACAAACCATACCTGTTTGATAAAACTTCTGCCAGCGAGTAGCGAAGTTTTCCGCTATACTGACCGCTCCAATTGCCGAATTTATACTGAGCAGAAAATCCGTTGTAAAATCGAGATGGCTCGAAGCGCTTTGCAGCCGATAATTTTCGAGAGACAATTCTGTGTGTTGCCTGGCTAACCGGGCAGCAGTGTCGTGAACAATGTCGCAATAGCAAGCCATAGCCTTTGGTAAATCCAGGCCTAAAACCTTGGACTTTTGCCCGACCGTTTCAGGCAAATTCCTGCGGATTTGTTGCAGCTGCTCGAAATTTATTGCAAGCCACTGGGCTATAGGCTCCGCCGCTTGAGGTAAATCATAACTGCCGGACCAGCCTATGCCGGATTGACGCGCTATAGAATCAGCCAACTGCACGACCACAGCTATCCTTGCTTCAGGCATATCCTGAGAAATTGTCACAGCCTCACTGTGGTGCAGCCAGATGGCAAGGACAATTAGATGTGGCAACTGCCACTTTTGAGCCAGATGTTTGCCTATGATTGTGTGGTCGGCGCCGAGATGTTCTTGCTCGATAGTAAGCGAGCATTCCTTTGTTGATTCCGCTTCTTCGGCCATGCGGGCAAAACTTTTCGGCATCGTCTCTTCGAGTGCGAGTTTTCCGATATCGTGCAGTAGTCCGGCACAGTAAGCCAGCTGCGAATCCATTTGAGGCGATGCCCCTTCGGCGATATCCTTGGCACAACAGGCGACCGCAAGGCAGTGAAGCAAGAGTCCCTTTCTGAGCGAGACTCTGGGCCGGTCAGGCCCCCCATCAAGGTCGAAAAGCTGCAATACCTTAATAGATAAAACAGCATCACGAACTTCTTGTGCGGGCAGTTTGTCAAGCGCGCCGCGAAGTGAAAATCTCCCGTCAGGCAGGCTCACGCCACGCCGGCCGATAAGCGAAAGAATCCTGGCGGTAAGCGCCGGGTCTGATTCAATAATATCAGCCAACGCTGAAGGCGAAAATTGGCCATGCAAGAACTTGGAAAAAAATTGCGCTGCAATACAGGGCAGGGTTGAGAGCGAATCGAGCCGACCAATAGCAAGCTCTATCTGCTGGGCAACTGTTGTCGCGTTAGACAGTTTGTCCGGAATATAGTCGTCCCTGTCTCTCATCGGACAATAGTTTCATTTATTTTGCAAACATCAATAGTATTGGCATTGCGCATTGGCTATTTGCAACGAGATAATATCCGGCGTTATCGTTATTCACCATCGATGTCTCAAACAACCTCGTCAGTTGTACCGTTTTTTATTTCATCTGCAGGACTGCTGTGATTTTGCCAGTAAGCTCAGCGACGTCAAACGGCTTTCTTATGAAGTCTTCAGCACCGGATTTTAGTAGTTGCTCGATTTCATCCTGTTTTACGACCCCGCTTACGATAATAATCTTGATATTTTCGAATTCGGGATTTTTTCTTATCGTCTGGCAGACGACGTTGCCGTTGACATCGGGCAGCATATAATCAAGAAGTATCACTTCGGGCCGAAACCGCTGGGTCGCTATTCCTGCCTCATAGCCGCTTGATGCTGTTTTGGTCTCGAATCTCCCGTCTCGGGTCAGGACGTCAACCAAAAGCTCAACGATGTCGGCATCGTCATCGACGATGAGGACTTTCCTTTTACCAGAGTCGACAGCATCCAAGGGAATGTTGTTATCCTTCATAAATTTGATCAGACTCTGGCGTGGAATTCTGCGGAATTTTGAGCCGGGAACACGAAACCCCTCCAGCCGACCGGCATCGAAACAACGGATAATTGTCTGCTGGCTCACCTTACAAATATCCGCGGCTTCGCCGGTGGTAAATAGATCCTTCATTTTATCCATTCCTTTTCTTTGACCAAATCCTTTTGATACAAATCCTGCCAAATTGCCTTCTTCTCCTAATTTAACCATAATGTTCCGAGATTGTCAAGGATAAAAAAAGTTGAAAAAGCTGAAAAAGCTGATTTTATTTACAAGAGAATGGACATTATCAGTCCTTGGGGACATTCGACTCTGTTAGATTAATATTGCGACAACACAATTTAGGTTTTATCAATAACCCCAAGGTATTGTCGTATAAGTGCTTATGTCGGTCGTTGTCGAATTCGAAATCCGAATACAGCTTATTATCTTGTGATGATTAAACAAACATCGCTACACCTTTGATAACTAAGGAACAGCAAAGCGAGTTGGCGTGCCTGGTTTGTCTTATCTACTTATTTGGCAAAAGTTTAAGTACCTTGTTCAACCAACGTCAGATACGAAGCAAAATTTTTCGTCAATAAGAAACTATACAACTCCCATTATCATTCCTGCAAAACTGCATCACCAATTTTGTGGCTCGTAGCTTGGTTCACAATATACGATCCACCAATCAACTCTGTAATCCCTTGGTGAGGGGTGAAAATTAACGTGCTAACTTCTTATAACAAAAGAAGTTAAAAATTTATTAAAATTTCTTGATTTTCACTCCAAATACCCACAGAAGTTATTGATTTACCGCCAGATACATTCAGATACATTTTTTGCCACGGCCGCTAAATGAATTGCGTAGTGGAAATGCCCATAGTCTTTTGTATTAGCCAAAAAACTGTGAAAAATTTTACTCTTTTAGTATAGAATTATTCGTTTATCCGCCCTCATTGGAGCGGAAAGCTGCTGTTCATCTTGCTTCTTTCACCACCTCAAGGAATTGTAAGATCAATCCTGCCTTGCCCTTAACGGCCACTTTCTCCAGATATGTCCATTGTTTTGAGTTGAATAGCTCAATATATCAGCGCGCAAAATTTATGTCGGCTGCTTTTAGGAAAAAAATGCTCCTTCGCGAGATACGAACTTAAGTTCCGTCTGTTTCCGAAGTGCCTTCCTGTTCAGGAACAACTACAACATTAACAGTGGCGGTCAAATCATCAGCGAACTTAAGCGTCACAGTATGCGTCCCTATCTGTTTTATATGCTCGGGCAATTGCACAACCTCGTCGGCAACCTCAAATCCCTGCTCCCGCAGATTAGCTGCTATCTGCCGCGCGCTAACCGAGCCAAACAAAACCCCTTGCTCGTTGGCCCTGGCAGCCACAACAGCTTCTGCTCCTTCGGCCATCCTGGCTACCTCTTCCACCCGTTTGCTCTCCTGTATCCGCTGCTCTGCACGCCTGGTTTTTTCCTCAGCTATAGCTCTGATACTGTCATCGGTCGCAACCGTCGCCAGACCTTGCGGCAGCAAGTAATTTCTCGCGTATCCGTCGCTGACTTCAACAACATCTCCAAGCCAGCCGAGCTTCTTAACATCCTCACAAAGCAAAACCTTCATATCTCATCCTTCATATCTAGGAACACAAACGCGAAAAAAAGCGTTTGGGTTCCCTCTCGTCAATCGTGAGTCGAATCACGAATCAAGCAGTGAACGGTAATAGTGCCATGTACCTGGCGCGTTTAATTGCCTTTTTCGCCTTTCTTTGACAGCCGGCGCAGTTGCCGCTGCGCTTACGTGAGTATATCTTGCCACGATTGGTTAAAAGCCTTTGCAGAGTCTCGACATCCTTGTAGTCAACGTATTTTATGCCTCTTCTGCAAAAACGACATTGTGTCTGATCGCGAGCGCCTACAAAGCCCGGTTTCCTTCTGTCATCTCTGTTATCATTTTTCCTTGCCATATTTTACCTTTATCAATTGACTATTTTCTATTGTCTATTTACTAATGTTACGAACTTGAGAATGCAGCTTTCTGCTCTTCAATAATCAATAGTAAATAATCAATAATAAATTTAAAATGGTATATCATCTTCAACTGTCTGCTGTACTTCAGAATCTGCTTGCGTACTTCGTACAGCCTGGTTTCCTCCGGTTACCTGCGTACCACCGGACAGAAACTGAAAGTTTTCAACAGTAACTCTATGCCTGCTGCGCTTCGTACCGTCCTGAGCAGTCCACGTATCGAATGTCAATCTGCCCTCAACGAACACCGGCCTGCCTTTGGTGAGGTACTTATTCATGTTCTCAGCCAGCCGACCGAACGCCCGGCAATCAACAAAACACGTTTCCTCCCGCTGGCCACCATCCTGGCCCGTCCACCTGCGATTCGTTGCCAACCCAAAATCAACCACCGCTGTCTGGTTCGGCGTATATGACAATTGCGGGTCCCGAGTCAAATTGCCCATCAAAAAAATTTTGTTAAAATTAGCCATACCTAAACTCTGCTTTCTGCTTTAACCTTGAATTAAATTCTTCCATCTAACTCCACACGAACACAACTTAACCATTCCGATACAACGGGACAGGTTTCAGTCAACTCAATCCGCCAAAGGCAGACTTCTTACAGACACACCAAAAAAATTCAATACTGCTATTACTCTCGTACCTTCCCGGCATTCAGAATCTTCACTCTGGTTCTGCCCCGGCTAATTTCCCCATAGAATCATCCCCTGCCATGCTCGGCTCCGACTCTTGCGAGTCTTCGGCCTTTTCTTGTTCGGCTTCTTGCGTCTCCTCCTGTGCGATTACATGCTCTGCTTCAACCTTCGGGACTGCTTCTTTGGCAGTTTTTCGTTTTTCCCTCTCTTTTTCCACCTTCGTAGCAGGGGTATCTTTCCCAATATCCTCTGCTGTCAGCTGCTCGGCGCTGAGAATCAGAACACGCATAATTTGTTCTGAGAGCTGAGCATTTTTTTCGATGTCCTGAATCTTTTTGCCGTCGGCCTTGAAATAACAAAGGATATACGTCCCTCTGGTTTTGCCATTAATCCCGTAGGCCAGCCTCCTGTCGTCCCATTTTCTTATCGAGACAACCTCAGCCTTAGCTCTTCCCAGTATCGTTTTGATAGCTGCAATAATCCCGTCCCAATCCGCCCCCGCTTGGGCCGAATCAACAAGAAACATTCCTTCATACAACTTGTTCTTCGCCACAGTTTTCAAGCTAACTGCCTCCTGCTAAATTACATATTGTGTTTTCTGCTTCACGCGATATACATAACGCACGCCGGCTATTCATTATAACTATTAAACTTATTCATCGCTGCCTCGACACCACGTTCTATCCAGCAAAGCACTGCGTCTCGCGCCCTCTCAACCGCCGTGGCCAACAGCAGCTTCTCTGCTTCCGTGGGCTTATCGAGAACATAATCTACCCGGCTTTGGCGGGTTTCTTCACCGCTGCGACCGATGCCGATTCGGCATCGAGCAAACTCATTTGTGCCGAGTTTTTCTATAATATCAGCCAGACCATTATGGCCACCAGCTGAGCCCTTGGCCCTAATCCGAATCCTGCCCGGCTCAAGATCCATATCGTCGGTTACTACGAGCAAGTCGCTGACGCCAAGCTTATAAAAACCGGCTGCCGTCGCAACAGCCTGGCCACTACGGTTCATGAACTGCCACGGCTTTAACAATATTAACTTTTTATCTACAAATTCACCTAAACCGAAACGAGCGCCGAATTTTCTCTTTCTCACCTCTACCTTCAATTCTTCAGCCAGCAAATCAATTACCTTGAAACCTGTATTGTGTCGCGTATCAACATACTCATCGCCCGGATTTCCCAGGCCGATGACCATCCTAATCTCGCCCATAATCTATTTTCGCCCCCCACCGTTTTGCTTCGTAAAAAACGAAGCAGCGGGGGCTCATTCTTGCTTTTGTCCCGAAGGTTCCTCTCCAGCCTCCTTAACCTCGCCAATAACCTCAGGACTAACCGGCGTTTCCTTCTCAATTTCTTCGGTAGTTCTGGCAGCAGCAACCAAATGGCACGTAACCAGAAGCGTCTCCGGCGGGCTTACCAGCTTCACCCCATCCGGAAGCTCGATGTCACCAGCATGCAAGGTATCACCAACATTTATCTCTTTGACCGAAACAACGACAGATTCCGGAATATCAGTCGCCCTGCACTCAATTTCTAAATGGTCAGTACATTCCTCAATAATACCGCCTTCATGCGTGCCAATGGCTATGCCTTTAAGCTCAACAGGAACCGCTACTTTAACCGTCTCAGTTACATCAACCCGCATCAGATCCACATGAATGACGTCTTTGCCCAAGTAGTCATACTGCAGGTCTTTGATGAGCATTTTTTCTTTCTTTCTGCCGATTTGCACATCCATCAGCCGACGCCCGTGATGCAGTCCTTCGACTATAGTGTTCCTATCCAGCGAAATAGCTACCGGCTTTTGCTTATGTCCATAGACAATAGCAGGTATACGTCCATCCTTACGCAGCTTTTTTGCGTCCTTTGACCCGGTGTGTTCTCGAATTTCCGCTTTCAAAAGCAACGCTTTTTCCATAATTTCCTCATTTCAATCGCGCCCTTACTTTTGCGACCTGCCACAAAATGGACTCTTTTATCCTGTATCTTAATCAAATATTGTCGAACAAGCTACTAACCGATTCATTTCTATGAATTCTCTTTATCGCCTCGCCCAACATAGCTGCTACGCTCAAAACTTTGATACAGCCAACCTCTTTGGCCTGCTTGGTCAACGGTATAGTGTCGGTAACTACCACTTCATCAATTGGCGCCTGCTCCAGCCGCTCTAATGCCTGCCCCGCAAAGATACCATGTGTGACACCGACATATACTTTTTCAGCTCCACGTTCCTTAACCAAGCTGGCAGCACTGCACACTGTCCCAGCGGTGGCGATAATATCGTCACACATCAGGACATTTTTGCCTTCGGTTTCACCGATCATCTCATAAGCCTTCACCTCGCTGCCGCCGACTCGTTTCTTATGCACAATCGCCAATTCTCCGCCGAGGTGCGCCGCATATCTGGATGCAATCCTCATATTACCCACGTCCGGCGAAACTACCGTCAAGTTATCAATCCTCTTATCCCTGAAATATTTGCTCAATACCAGTTCGCCGGTCAGGTGGTCGACCGGTATATCGAAAAAACCCTGCAGCTGACGTGCGTGCAGGTCTATAGCTAACACCCTGTCGGCCCCGGCGGTAGTAATAAGATTGGCCACCAGTTTCGCTGTAATGGGCACCCGCCCTTCGTCTTTCCTGTCTTGCCGAGCATAACCAAAGTAAGGAATAACCGCGGTGACGCGACTGGCACTGGCCCTTCGCAGACAGTCTAAATAAATTAAAAGCTCCACCAAATTCTCATCAACAGGCTTGCACGTCGACTGCACAACATAGCAATCCCTGCCGCGAACGTCATCCTCCACCCTGATAGCCTTCTCGCCGTCCGGAAACGTGTCAATCCTAGCACGGCCGAGCGGGATATCCAAGTACTTACAAACCGCACTTGCTAGCACCACATTACTGCTGCCGGAAAATATTTTTAGATTATCATTTGGAGACATCTGTTTTAGTCCTTCTGCCCAATTTTATCTACGCTTTCTTGCGAAACCACTGTTCCCGCACCTACATGCCAACCGTCTTTGAGCTCAAGCGGCGCTATCAGTATTGCACCTGAGCCGATGTAGCAGTCATTGCCTATACTTGTCCGGTTCACCTTTTCGCCGTCGAAATTGGCTGTTATCGAGCCGGCACCTACATTAACATTTCGCCCCACAGTAGCATCACCGATATAGCTGTGGTGCCGTGCTCGAACGCCATCAGCCAATGTCGAATTTTTAACTTCCGCATAAACGCCTAATATAACATCATTTTTCAAAACCGTGCCATGCCTCAAATAGGCAAACGGCCCAACTCGACAGCCCTGACCGATTCTGACCTCGCCGTGAATATATGTAAACGGCTCAATCACCGTATCCTGTCCGATTTGCGCTCTCGCATCAATCCAG
This sequence comes from uncultured Pirellulales bacterium, assembly GCA_964348055.1. GTDB lineage: Bacteria > Planctomycetota > Phycisphaerae > Sedimentisphaerales > Anaerobacaceae > JAUXAL01. The sequence goes on along the minus strand of CAYGBH010000056.1, from coordinate 5,549 downwards.
GTATTATCAGGGTCGACTATTGTCACACCGTTTTCCATTAACTGTCGCTGAATCCGCCGTTGCATGATCTTGCTCGCTGCGCTGAGCTCTGCTCTACTATTGACACCCATTGCCTCTTCAGGTCGCACCGCCGTAACGGCTGTGACTTTATGACCTGTCGCAATGATATCTGAGACCGCATCTGTCAGATAATACTCTTTTTTGACATTATCTGGTTTGACCTTCTCTATCGCCTCAAAAAGAACCGTATTATTGAACAGATAATAGCTGGGGTTGACTTCTTTAATGGCCAACTGTTCTCTCGTACAGTCGCTGTCTTCAATAATACCCTGGATATTGCCGTAAGCATCGCGGATTATACGGCCGTAGCCGGTCGGGTCGTCGAGAACCGCCGTGGCTAATATCGCTGCAGACTGCTCTGCCTGGCGCTTTTCCATCAGTGTCCGTAATATTTCGCCTCGAATCAAAGGCGCATCACCACAAAGCACCAGCGTCTCACCCGCAAAGTCTTTAAGGTATTCCTTACAGCATAAAACCGCATGGGCGGTCCCAAGCTGCTCGTCCTGTTGGACCCAGACAATATCGTTGCCGCTGAATCGCTCTTTTACCTGCCCGGCAGAAAAACCAACCACGACATATATCTTCGAGACTCCAACTTCGTGGCAGGCATCGAGCACATAGGCCAGCATTGGTCGCCCGCACACCTCATGTAGCACCTTCGCCATTTGCGTATTCATTCTGCTACTGACACCCGCTGCCAGGATTATTGCTACTCTATCGGCCATAGCTTTTCTCAGTTTTCAATTCTCAATTTAAAAGCTACCCGACCAGGACTCGAACCTGGAACGTGGGCACCAAAAGCCCATGTGTTACCAATTACACCATCGGGTAATCCAATTTATTATTGAAAAGTCAATATTAAAAATAGTCAATGATAAATAATCAATTGATTGTCACGGAGACCATCTTATCTCGGCCCGATTTGGCCACGGGCTCCCGTTTTGCAGCTTACAGCAACACGGAAACCACCTGTCGGAGGCTTGAGTCAACCACGCCGTGATACTGTTGACCCCAAAGAAACTAAAAGCTCAGAACTAAAAACTAAAAGCCATAACGCAAAATTCAAAATTATTAAATTTTTAGCTATAGTTTTACACTTTTCGTTTTAAGTTCTTTAGCTTCCTTTTCTACCCCGTGCGACAGGGCAATCACAAGTGCATACCTATACTTTATTCACAGAAGCAAATCAACCCTTTTTTTACATGAAAATATACCGTGCCCAAAAATCCAGCTAAAAACAGCTTTTACCAATGAAAAATTGCATACAATGCATTGCGTAAATTCTAAATTCAGCATCAAGAATCGAGCAGAGAGGACAGCGCTTCGGCAAACACGTTGGCTTCGGCATCTTCGAATATCCGGTCACTGTATTGCGTTCGCCACATCGCAAGAGCCTCAGGACCCCACCTTTTTTCTCACTATATTCTGACCGCAAGACATCCTAAGCGGTATTCGGCTTGGCCGTCAATTGTCCCTAACATCGCACCCTTGACCTCAACGCGCCAAAACGAGCGTGGGAAGCCTTCGCGTAAGTGCCTGCCAACTTAACTGTCTTTTCTTGCGAAAACAAAACGGGGCCTATGCCGAATCAATCAGTATAAGCCCCGAACTTGTGCGAAACTATCGATGGCCTAAAGCCAATAACTGCTATTGCATTTGCTGCCTATCGAGCCAACCATCTGCAAGGATAGCAAAGGCCTTGAAATCGACTACATTGTCTACGTACACGTCAAAACGGCTTATCAAACGGCTGAGTCCTGCCAGCAAGCCACGCAACCTCTTCTGGTGTCAACGTACGGTCGTAAATCCGGACATCATCAATCAGTCCCATGAAGAATCTGTCGTTGCTTGCCGGTCGGCTGCCGATCCTGACATCCTGGCTGGCGGTCAGATTAAATGCATCCGGGTCCGTACCGGCTCTGGTGTCATCTATGCCATCGACGTAAAGTGTCACATTCGGATATGATATCGTGGCGTTCTCTTGTATCGTCACCGCAACATGGTGCCACTGGCCGTCGGTAATATTGCTGTCGCCCTGGACATTACCACCAGCATTCTCCATACGTATCCTGTTTTCGTTAACGCGGAAGCCAAATCTTTGACCGTCAATGTTAGGACCCCAGCCTACGATTGTGCCGGTTACCGTGCTGGTCGTATTGATCCAGGCAGTCACAGTAACAGCATTCGGGCCCATAATGCCCTTGTAGCCGGTTATCTCTACAAAGTCGTTGAAGCCATCAAGGCTAATGGCCTGGCCAAACTTGCCTGCTACAAAAGCCGGTTCGCCCATAGCAGTACCGTGGAGACCGTTGCCGGAGCTGTCATTAGCGGTGCCTTCAAATTCATAGTGCGCTACCAGATTACCTGGGGCCGGCTCGGCCGGCGTAACCAGCTCAGGGCTATAAGGATACAGCCTGATGTCATCAAAGTAAACCACACCTGAACCGCCGGGCGTCAGACTCGCCTCGTCTCCAAAGCCAATACTAAACTTCGTGACATTCTGCACGTCTATGCCGAACGATGCAAGGTCGATATTCCACGGCTGCCACGGTCTTAGCGTTAAGTTATCAGCTGCACCGTCATATGTAACCTTGGAGCCGTTGACCTTCACATACATCTTATCAGGAACATTATTCGGGTCACCGGAGAACCACAGAGACAACGCGTTAACACCATGCTTGGTCCAATCCTGTGCCGGGCTAAGCGTCAGCTCTGCCTCTGAATATCTTGCCGTGCCGGTGTTGTCGTAGAACAGCGGCATTGACTGACTGCCACTGTGAACGATACTCTGCTCGGCAAAAGGAGCAGCAGCATAACCAACGATAGAGCCGTTTGTCGGCTGCTCAAATCCATCTATCCAGGCGTTAAATATCCTGTTGCTCTCGGGGTCATCGGGGTCAAGGTCGTTATAGCTCTCAAAATCATCTACGACAAGGAACTCGCGTGTCGTAAAGTTCCAGACGTCGCCTTCCAATGTTATCGGGGTCTCGGCCGTATTGACTTCGTTAACCTTCCAGTAGTAAGTCTGAGCCAAATCGAGGGACAAGGGACCATAACTGGTCCCGGGCACGGTAGTAACAGGTGCAGTGCCATCTATCACAGCCTGCTCGTCGGTACTGAGGTACACATCGTGCTGGGCCGTCTCTCTTCCGGCTCGCCAACTAAGGGTCACATCCACGTCCACATCTGCTGTCCCGGAATCCGGGCTGGGCTCTCTTGCACGCACAGGTATGTAGAGGAAGCGAACCTCGCTGAGACCATATTGGGGCAGCATGCCTCCCCAGTTACTGTTAGCCGTAAGCCTGACGTATTTTGCTGTTAGACCACCAAAGTCAACAGTTGTATTGTGTGCATATTCGGCCGTACCAGGTCCCTGGGCAAATTCGGCAGTTGTACCCAATGCCGTATAGTCGGTGCCGTTGACCGAATACTCAATGGAAACATCTTTGAATCCCAAACCGAGCAGTGGCTCCATGAATTCATTGTAGTTCCATACCCACATTTCGTGGAGTTTGTAAATCTTGTCGAACTGAAATTCGATCCAGGTCGGCTGTGGCCCAGCAGTATCGCTCAGCCACATATTATCGTCACCATCTTTGCCGTGCAGTAAACCAGTCTCATCCAGTCCTGAACCGTTGACGGTATTCTCAACCCCACGATTCGGTGCCTGGCTGGAAGCTGTGACAGCTATGTTCTCGACTGCGTAAGCAACAGGCTCAGTCGTAAAGCTCCAGACATTACCTATCCACGGACTGTCGGGGTTGACGTCATTGACCTCATCGACCCGCCAGTAGTAAGTCGTGCCGAGATCAAGACGTTGGGCAGGCGTATAGCTGGTGGCATCCTGAGCGATGCCGCCAATACCGTCGTTAACGTCGTTGAAATTCTCACCAAAGTAAACTTTATGTCCATTGATTGGGGGCGCGAACTTTCCCGGTGTCCAGCTAAGGACCACGTCCCGTGGCACATCTGTCGCTCCATCAGCAGGGCTTGGGTCGGCGGCACTTGGTCCAGAAATAGAACCGGTATTGAAGATCATGGCGACCTGGGCATCGGTCAGCACTTCGTCATAGAAAGCAAGAGCGTCCATCTTACCATCAAATTTTCTGCCTGTCCCATTCATCCGACCAAGCTTCAATTCACCTTCGGCATAAACAATAGGGCCCGCAGTCGGCCAGCTTTCGCTGTTTGCTGCCACAAAGGCCTCATCCACGCTGTCACCATCCTGGAGAACGTTCATGGTGACATCACCGTCGAGATCGTGACGCACAACAAGCATGATCCAGATTCCCACGGCCATATCCCTGGTGTGGATATTGCTGGTATTTGAGCCATCCTGTCTGGACATAAACCGGAAGTTGTCTGCATTGGCACCGCTCTGCGTAAACAAACGATAACTGTCCTGTAGACCTCCATCTGCAGCCGAAATGTCAACAAATCGAGTGTAATCACCCCATGCCACATCCGAGTTGACCCAGAGCGCAATCGAAAAATCGCCGGTGAATCTAAAGGCTTCACCGCTGGCAGCGTCGACAGTCGAACCGCCATCCCCGGCAAAATCAATACCGGATCCGAATTTTCCGGCAACGTTAAGGCTGTCGCTGCCTGACAACGTGGCAACATACAGACCGGTCCCGTCCGTTGCCGTGGTCCCGCTGGTTTCTTCAAAATCCCACCTTGCAACCTCGACAGCGTTGCAGGCCTGCGAGACCATCAAAACAAAAAAAACCAAATGAGCCAATTTCCTACACATAATAATCCTCCTTCAAAAAGTTAAGGCAACTTCCACTCTTAATAAATTTTGCATTTGCCCAGAACAATTTCTTTTTTACGACTTGACACTACCTCCTTCCCGCTAAAGCTCAATACAAGCTGATGATTGATACGCAAGGATGAACACAAGTTTCACCTATTCTATTTATACCAGATTAGCCGCTTCGCTTCAAGGAAAATTTATGCAAAACGAACCCGACAACCGGTCCGTCATGGCTCAGCCTCGTCTCGGCGCTCGTCGAGGGCAAAGGCCCAAGACGGAGCCAGCCATGCCGAGACAGGCAGCCACCTCACCTTGAACAGAAACCGCAAAAACAAGAGATTTTCCCTAATAAATTAGAGTATCGAGAATCAAGCATCGAGAATGCAACTTTGGCCCACTTTAGGCACTTTAGCTCACTCCCCGCTAACGAGCATCCAGCATCTCACCGGGTAAATCCGTGGTTAATTTTACTTGAAATCAGACGTGAAATTTGGTATAATACCAACCCTGTTAGCCAGAAGGCCAACGCATACCGCCAGAAGGCGGAAGTAACCGCTAGAAAGCCAAGCCAATTACCCAATTTACCATGAACAATGAACCATAAACCTTGTTTCGCAATACGCAATACGCTGTATTCTATTCCCAGCCTATAAGGCAGTTCGACAATTGTAGAGAGTTCTCTACAAATCGACCCTTTTTATGCAAAACAAAGCCAAAGTTAATATAGGTAAAA